>JAZLKQ010000037.1:0-3029 GCA_045597745.1 Bacteroidaceae bacterium
TCAGACTACCTATGCAGAGTTCTTGTCATTAACCCAGAAGATTGCAGCACTCGTCAATGAGCGTCTGCAAGGCCAAGAGCGCATTTTCGTGCCTATATTCCTGCCAGACAGCATGGAGTATTTTGCTTCTGAAATAGCAATCTGGATGACAGGCAATGCAGCAGTCCACATGGGACTGTCATTCCCAAAAGAGCGTGTTGACTACATCATGCAGCACTGTGAGGCTGAATTTATGATTGACGATGAGTTCATTGAGAAGGCACGTCAGAGCAACAATAAATACACAGACATACGTCCTCGTACCGCCGACCAGCCATGTGCTATGTTCTATACCAGCGGAAGTACAGGTAACCCAAAGGGCGTACTGCACTGCGATGCAGGCTTCATACATTCCATCACACGTTTTGACAAGGGATTCAGCCTGAAAGGCTACAAGAAGTTTGCTTCTACTGCTTCATGCTATTTCATTGTGTTGGTAATAACATACTCTATGATGTTGGAAGGTGCTGAACTCCATATCCTTACTCCCGAAGCAAAGCGTAATGTTCAGATGTTGGAGGACTATATTGCTGACCAAGAGTTGGAATTTGTATACATCAGTCCGTCATTGCTGCGTGTGTATAGGAACAAAGCCAGGTCTCTGAAAACGGTGCAAGCTGCTGGTGAACGACTGGTAGACTGTTATACAAAGGAATACACAATTGTGAACACGTACGGCCAGACTGAGACTGCAGGTGTTACGTTCTTTAAGGTTCTGGATAAGAATTATGACAACACCCCTATCGGCAAGCCTTTGCCCGGCGTAGAGGTAGTGATTCTGAATAATGAGGGGCAGGAAGTGCCTGACGGCGAGGTGGGTGAACTCGGCTACACCGCAGGCATTGTCCCACCTGTTTACTATAAGGAGCCAGAGCAGACCGCTGCACTTACAACAGGCGGCGTGATGCATACGGGTGATCTTGTAAAGCGCTTGCCTAATGGTGATATCCTATACGTTCAGCGTAAGGACTGGATGGTGAAGATAAATGGTCAGCGTGTGGAACCAGGTGAGGTAGAGACCGTAATACGCAATATTCCTGGCGTAAGGGATACCATTGTGAAGGGCTTTACCACTGACGACCTAACACGTCAGTATTTAGTGGGCTACTATATCCTTGAGGAAGGCTCAGCACATGATGCAGACAGCATAAAGACGGAACTGAGCAAGAAGGTTCCACCTTATATGGTGCCTCAGTATATGGTTCAGATGGAGAGTTTCCCGCTGAATGCCAACAATAAGATAGACCGCAAGAGTCTGTTGCCGCCAGATTTGAGCACTATGCAGAGCGAATACGTGGCTCCGACTAACGAGGTAGAAAAGGCTCTGTGCGAAGCCTTTGCTAAAGTGCTAAAGCTGGAACGTGTAGGCATTGACGATAACTTTACGTTGTTAGGAGGTGATAGTATCAGGCTGATGCAGTTGCAACAATCTTTGACGTACGATATCCCTACCAATATCGTTCTGAGCAAGGGCACACCTCGCAAGATAGCGGAGTTTATTGCTGCTAATAGTTTCAATGCAGACGAAATAGCCAGTATGTCTGATTACCCACTTAACAGTCAACAGCTTTTCTTCCTTCAGCAGGCCTTGGCTGAGCCAGAGAGTACGGCCAATTATCTGCCATCCCTGCATCGCATGCCATTGGGCATCAATGCAGAACGTCTTAAAAAAGCCGTGGAGGATACGGTAAATGCACACCCTGGTCTTTTGCTGAGAATAGTTACAGATGAGCAGGGAAACTATCGTATGAAACGGACTACAGAGCCTTGGCGGCTGAACGTGGAGGAGATGACAGAGCGCGAGTTTGAAGTACTTCGTCCTAATCTGGTCCGCTGCTTCCATTATCTGGAAGAAATACTGTTTGAGGCAAGGCTAATAAAGACGGAGCAGGCAGTCTATTTGTATCACAACATGCACCATGTGGTAACAGACGGAGTATCAAACACTTTGTTTATCCGTGAAATCTCACAGGCATACAGCGGAGCTGAGATACCTGTAGAGGAGCAGACTATTTTTGAACTGACCGCAGAGATGGAACATATTCGTCAGACTACCGTATATGACGAGTGTAAGGCTTGGTTTACCCAAGAGTTTGAGGGGTCTTGCCCGGGCACTAACACGGTAGCTGAAGGCGAGATGATGACCTATCAAAGACAACTGAACATCCCTTCGCACCAACAGATGAATCTACTCTGCGACAAGTATGGTGTTACACTCAATGCACTCTTTATGGCAGTTGTTGCCAAGGCAGTAGCCAAGGATGACAATCGCCGTGATGTGCGCCTGTCGGCATCGTTCCATGGACGTATGTCACAGAAGTGTCAGCGTACCATCGGTTTCTTGGCTACTCCACGCCTCTATCGTTTCCACTGGGATGAGCAGGAAAGTATGGCTGACTACCTGACCCGCTGCAAGGAACACATCATGGGCAACATGGCCCGTGCCGTGATGCCTGCTGGTGAAATCATACAGCTTCTCAACCTGCCTATGGACGACCATATGTTTATTTACCAAGGACAGATAGGTTCTGACCAACTTGTGCTCGATGGTGTAGTGGCTGAAACACAACAATTGCCAACAGACACCCCAAATACACGTCCGTTGTGTATATTTGTATTTGATAAGGGAGATTCGGACTTCCTTATCAGTATATGGTACGACAGCAGTAGATACACACAGGAATTTGCTGAGAATCTGATATCAAACTTTGAAAAGATAATCAATAAACCATAATACGAGGAGAAGGACAATAAATACCTTGTTTCAGTAGATACTATTAAAAAGTAATAATGGAAGTACTAAAATACATAAATAAAATACAATCATTTGTAGCACTCACTCCTGACAAAGTTATGTTTGTTGACGAGAATGCCACTCGTCAGACTACCTATGCAGAGTTCTTGTCATTAGCTCAGAAGATTGCAGCACTCGTCAATGAACGTCTGCAAGGCAAAGAGCGCCTTTTCGTGCCTATATTCCTGCCAGACAG
>JAZLKQ010000038.1:0-1457 GCA_045597745.1 Bacteroidaceae bacterium
CTTATCGACGATGCACGTACTCCACTCATCATATCAGGCCCTGTACCTAAGGGAGAAGACCAGATGTATGAAGAGTACTGTCCAATCGTAGAGAAACTCGTTGAGGCTCAGCGCAAGCTCTCAAGCCAGTATCTTGTTGAAGCAAAGAAGTTGATCGAAAGTGGCGAACAGAAGTCTGTAGAAGAGGGATTCCTTTCACTCTTCCGCTCATATAAGGGTATGCCAAAGAATAAGGCACTTGTCAAGTACCTCTCAGAACCAGGCATTAAGACAGGTCTCCTCAAGACAGAAGAGATCTATATGGAGAACAACAACCGTCGTATGCCAGAAGCTACAGAACCGCTCTTCTTCGTTATAGATGAGAAGATGAAGTCTGTAGAGATGACAGACAAGGGCAACAAACTCGTTGCAGACATTATCAAGGACGACGACTTCTTTGTCCTCCCAGACATAGCAGCTCAGCTTGCAGAACTTGACAATGAGAACTTGTCGGACGAGGAGCGTATAGCAAAGAAGGATGCACTCCTGCAGAACTATGCACTCAAGAGCGAGCGAGTACATACCATGCAGCAGCTCCTCAAGGCATACGCCATGTTTGTCAAGGACGACGACTACGTAGTCATGGACGGTCAGGTCAAGATAGTCGATGAGCAGACAGGCCGTATCATGGAGGGCCGCCGATGGAGTGATGGACTTCATCAGGCAGTAGAGGCAAAGGAACGTGTAAAGGTCGAGGCTGCTACACAGACATTTGCCACTATCACTCTGCAGAACTACTTCCGTATGTATCACAAGCTGTCAGGTATGACCGGTACGGCTATCACAGAGGCTGGCGAGTACTGGGACATCTACAAGCTTGATGTAGTAGAGATACCAACCAACAGACCTATTGCACGCCATGACCTCAATGACCGTGTATACAAGACCAATCGTGAGAAATACAATGCTGTAATCGAGGAGATAGAGCGTATGGTTGCGGCAGGACGTCCTGTACTCGTAGGTACTACCTCTGTCGAGATATCAGAGATGCTCAGCAGGATGTTGCAAATGCGCAAGATAGAACACAATGTCCTCAACGCCAAGCTCCACCAGAGGGAGGCAGACATCGTGGCACAGGCAGGTCAGCGCAGTATCGTTACCATTGCAACCAACATGGCAGGTCGTGGTACCGACATCAAGCTATCTGACGACGTTAAGGCAGCAGGCGGTCTTGCCATCATCGGTACAGAGCGTCATGAGAGCCGTCGTGTAGACCGTCAGCTTCGTGGACGTGCAGGTCGTCAGGGTGACCCTGGTTCATCAGTATTCTATGTCAGCCTTGAGGATAGACTTATGCGCCTCTTCGCTTCAGATCGTATCAGCAAGATTATGGATAGTCTTGGATTTGAAGACGGTGAGGTGATTGAGCACAAGATGATCAATAAGTCCATCGAACGTGCTCAGAAGAAGGTTGAGGA
>JAZLKQ010000039.1:0-1267 GCA_045597745.1 Bacteroidaceae bacterium
TTCCCGTCGAGAGTGGAAACAAGACTCTTAAAGACGCTACCAACGAGGCTATACGTGACTGGTGCTGCCATCCTGCTGACACATTCTACATTATCGGATCGACTGTTGGCCCTCATCCATATCCAGACATGGTTGCTCGTATGCAAAGTGTCATATCAGAGGAAATCAAGTGGCAGCTCGAAGAGAAGATAGGTCGTGACTATCCTGACTATCTCATGGCATGTGTAGGTGGCGGAAGCAATGCTGCTGGTACTATATATCACTATATCAATGACGAACGAGTAAAGATAGTGCTCGGTGAAGCTGGAGGTCTCGGTATGGAGACTGGACAGACTGCCGCTTCGATGCAGGTGGGAACACTCGGCATACTCCACGGTTCGCGCATCAAACTCATGCAGACTGAAGACGGGCAGATCATAGAGCCATACTCTATATCAGCAGGTCTTGACTATCCAGGTACAGGCCCTATACATTGCAACCTCTATGAGACTGGACGTGCTCAAGTGCTTCCTGCCAATGATGACGAAGCACTTAAGGCTGCATTCGAGCTCACAAGACTCGAGGGCATCATCCCTGCTCTTGAGAGTGCACACGCTCTCGCACTCCTTCCAAAGGTTGCGCCTAAACTCAAGAAGGATGATGTGGTCGTACTTACTGTCAGCGGACGTGGCGACAAGGACCTCGACACATATCTCCAGCATACAGACCTCCTGTGAATGCAGAATGCAGAATTAGACAAGGCTTTCGATTCACAGATTCAACAATAATCATTCATTACAAGTAACACTAATGTACAAATATCATACAGCCTCTAAAAAGATACTCGGCGACCTCAACACTCCCGTAAGCACTTATCTCAAGGTTAGAGATGCTTACCCACAGAGTGCATTGATGGAGAGTTCTGACTATCACGGAGGAGAAAATAGCCGATCATTCATCGGTGTACATCCTATCGCAAGCGTGAGTATTTCACACGGCAAGTCATTGTGCAAATTTCCTGACGGGACAACTATTGAGCATGAAGTCAACGAGAACTACAAGTCTGACAAAGCGATCAACGCCTTTCTCTCACAGTTTGAGATAACAGGCGATGACAAGCAGTTTTGTGGACTATATGGATATACTTCATTCAATGCTGTACGATACTTCGAGAATATTGCCGTAAAGGATGAGACGCAGGAAAAGAATGATGCGCCGGACATGCTCTATATATTATATAAGGATGTCATCGTCTTTGACCACTTCCGCAACGAAATGATACTTGTCG
>JAZLKQ010000040.1:0-2025 GCA_045597745.1 Bacteroidaceae bacterium
ATGGTACACTGCAACAACTGTACATCGGACATTAACGCATGGGTTAAAATCTTCAAGGAATTCCAAGAAGTAATGGGTATGCCTGTAGACATGAACCAGCTCTATGTTAATCTCTTCAATACTGCTGCAAAGGGTGATCCTGATTGTGGTGGCCTCGTATCATACAACTACATCTCTGGCGAACCTGTTACAGGTCTTATGGATGGCCGTCCACTTGTAGTTCGCTCTGCTAATGACAAGTTCAACCTTGCCAACTTCATGAGAGCACATCTCTATGGTGCAATCGGTGTACTTAGGCTTGGTAATGACATCCTCTTCAAAGAAGAAAATGTACAGGTAGACCGCATCACAGGTCATGGTGGTTACTTCAACACACCTGTTGTCGGCCAGAAGATGCTTGCAGCTGCACTCAATTCTCCAATCTCTTGCATGGCTACAGCTGGCGAAGGTGGAGCTTGGGGTATAGCACTTCTTGCTGCATACGGTATCAAGAATGACAAGAATCTCACACTTGCTGAATGGCTCGACGAAGTAGTATTTGCTGGCAATACTGGTACAAGTGTTGACCCAGATCCTGCAGATGTTGAAGGATTCAACAAATACATTGAGAATTATAAGGCATGTCTCCCTATCGAGCAGGCTGCTGTAGATAACAAGAAACAATAATCATTATTCAATTATATAACAAATGGCTAAAAATCCAATTAGCGTGCTTAACCACGCAGCGGACAATATCCGCATCCTCGCTGCTTCAGCAGTAGAAAAGGCTAAGTCTGGACACCCAGGAGGTGCAATGGGCGGTGCTGACTTTATCAACGTTCTTTATTCTGAATACCTCAAGTATGACCCACAGAATCCAGAATGGGTAGGTCGTGACCGTTTCTTCCTTGACCCAGGCCACATGGCACCTATGCTCTACTCTCAGCTCACACTTATAGGTAAGTTCTCCCTCGAAGAGCTTTCACAGCTTCGTCAGTGGGGATCTCCAACAACTGGTCACCCAGAGTTTGAGATAGCACGTGGCATTGAGAATACATCAGGCCCACTTGGTCAGGGACATGTATTTGCAATCGGTGCTGCCATTGCTGCAAAGTTCCTTGCTGCTCATACAGGCAACCCAACATTTGCTAAGGAGACTATCTACGCATATATCTCGGATGGTGGTATTCAGGAGGAGATAAGCCAGGGCGGTGCTCGTATCGCTGCTACTCTTGGTCTTGACAACCTCATCATGTTCTACGACTCTAATGATATACAGCTTTCTACAGAGACTAAGGAAGTAATGACTGAAGATACTGCTGCTAAGTATCGTGCTCTTGGTTGGGAAGTAATCGAAATCGTTGGTAACGATGCAGAGCAGATCCGTGGTGCAATAGAGCAGGCTCAGGCTGTAGAAGGCAAGCCAACACTCATCATCGGTAAGTGTATCATGGGTAAGGGCGCGCTCAAGGCTGACGGTACATCATACGAGGCTAACTGCAAGACTCACGGTGCTCCACTTGGTGGTGACGCATTTGTTAACACCATCAAGAATCTTGGTGGTGATCCTGAGAATCCATTCCAGATCTTCGATGACGTTAAGAAGCTCTATGCTGACCGTGCAGAGGAACTTAAGGCAATCTGTGCAGAACGTTATGCAGAAGAGAAGGCTTGGGCTGAGGCAAATCCTGAGAAGGCAGCACAGCAGACTGACTGGTTCAGTGGCAAGGCACCAAAGATTGACTGGAGCAAGTGCGTACAGAAGGACAACGATGCAACTCGTTCTGCTTCTGCTGCATGTCTCTCAGTACTCGCAGAACAGGTACCAAACATGATCTGTGCATCAGCAGACCTCTCTAACTCAGACAAGACTGACGGCTTCCTCAAGAAGACTAAGTCTCTTGTAGCAGGCGACTTCTCAGGTGCATTCTTCCAGGCAGGTGTTGCTGAGCTCACAATGGCATGTTGCTGTATCGGTATGTCACTCCATGGTGGTGTTATCCCAGCATGTGGTACATTCTTCGTATTCTCAGACTACATGAAGCC
>JAZLKQ010000041.1:0-4061 GCA_045597745.1 Bacteroidaceae bacterium
GGTAGACCAGCCAAAGAAAGTAGTTATCTGCTGAGTACATCCCCAGCCCACGGCTTCCGTACTACCTGTGATCCACTGCAACTGGAAGAGCGCCTCCTCCGTATTGTTCACCTTTCCCTCTATTGGATAATAAGGTGCGTCGCCACTCATGGCGATAGGTGAGAAGAGCGAACCATAGTGTGGCTCGAGGTCGCCAGGATAACCCTCTATTACCTTGAGGGCAGCCTTCTTTGCCAGATCCAGATAATACTCATTGCGTACGCCACGATTATGGTTGGCCGCTATGTTGGTGCCATCATACACACCACTCGTAGTGAGACCTGCCATAGAGAGATACACGCGTGAGAGCATACCGTATGCGCCGTACTTGTTGACAAAACCCTGTACTGCAGATGTCGTGCCGAGATGCTGTGCGGCGTACTCGAGGTCACGGATGGCAAACTCCATCACGTCTGTCTGGCGGTATGGTGCCTCGCTACCATACGAGCCTACAAGAGCAGATGTATTGTCATAGATTATGGCATCACCCCAGAGAGAGGCGATATACCAGTATGCCACACCACGCATAAATCGTGCCTGAGCTATACCTTCAGTCTTTGCTTTCTGGCTCACATTAGACGATGCATACTGCTGTATGTTGTTGACTACGTTGTTGGCCTGAGCGACAACAGAGTACAACGAGTTCCATGCATCATTGAGACCATCAGTCAACGATGTCTCGTTGAGATTGGTATACGGATAGATATAGTCCGAATACTGAGCCGTAATATTGTTGGCACGACCATCACCCATACCATAGGAGAACTTGCTATTAAAGTCCGCCCACACATAGTTGTATAGAGGATAGACCGCAGCCTCGACAGCCTCGTCAGAGTCAAAGTAAGTTGCCTGATTGAGGTTGGTAGTATTCTGCTGGTCAAGAAAACTGTCTGCACAGCCTCCAAGCGCAAAGCCTCCTGCCGTCAGCAGACATATATATATATACTTGTTCATGATCTTTGTTTGTAAATAGCCCCTTCTCCCATATAGAGAACAAGAGCATAAGTTATAATTATTTATGCATTACAAAATTATGCATTATGCATTAATCATTATGCATTAATTAAAATGCCACGTTAAGTCCTACAGTATACACTCTTGGTGAAGGATAACGACCAAAGTCCACACCACCCAGCAAAGCATTGCCGTAGCAGCTACCTACCTCAGGGTCAAATCCATCATACTTTGTGATGGTGAAGAGGTTCTGGACATTGCAGTATACCTTGAGATTTTCAAGATGCAGAGGGCTTATCCACTTCTTAGGCAATGTATATGAGAGGCTAATATTCTGCAGACGCACATAGCTGCCGTCCTCGATAAATCTGTCGCTCATACGGTTGTTGACATTTGTCTTAGCGTTAGTAAGACGTGGAAGCATGGTAGCAGAAGCGTTAGAAACGTAGTAGTTACGGTAGTCGTCTGGTCCGTCTGCGTCTATCTTGCTCACCACTGCATAGTTGCGTACAGATGAAAGGAGGTTAGTGTTCTCTGATGGATTCTCAAGCCAACGGCGTGCATAGTTGCACACCTTATTGCCTACACTGCCAGAGAAGAACAATGTAAGATCCCATCCCTTGTAAGAGAATGTATTGCCGAAACCGAATGTAAACTTAGGCTCTGGATTGCCGATATAAGTACAGTCGTCTGCTGTGATCTTGCCGTCACCATTACGGTCCTCAAATCGGTAGTCACCAAGCCAGACGCCATTTTCCTCTATCTTTGCGCCCTCTGGGATTGCAACCTGATGTACATTGCCTGCATCATCCTTGTAGTAGAAGTCCTCTGGACGGTCAAATCTACCTATCACCTTATATCCCCAGAACTGGCCGATGCCATGACCAACCTTAGTCATCGTGATGTCAGTAACATCCGAGCCAACCTGCAGTCCCTGTGCTATCTGGGCACCTTCTGTATCGAGCGCAAGCACCTTGTTGCGGTTCATAGAGTATACGATATTAGTACGCCACTGGAAGTCGCCGTTGTCCACATTGACAGTGTTGAGGGTAAGTTCCAGACCTGTATTGCGTATGCTACCTACGTTACCCCATGGATTGGCAGCAGCACCCGAACCACTCGAACCGAGGAATGCAGGGAGAGGTATCTGCAACAGCAGGTCCTTAGTCTTCTTGTAGTACCAGTCTGCTATCAGTTCGATACGGTTGTTGAAGAAGTTCATGTCAAGACCGACGTTATAAGAAATGGTTGTCTCCCACTTGAGGTTAGGATTGGCAGTGTTGCCATTGAGCACACCCACACCCCATGGAGTCGTACGTGAAGACATGAGTGCCATGTAAGTCCAGTTCTCTACGTTCTGGTTACCTGTATTACCCCAGCCAAGACGCAACTTCATGTTGTTGACCAAGCCGTCTGCCTTGAAGAAGTCCTCATTGCTTATCTTCCACGCAAGCGCAGCAGAAGGGAACCAGCCCCAGCGGTTGCCATCAGCAAACTTGCTCGAACCGTCGCGACGTAGCGTAAATGTTGCCAGATACCTGTCGTCAAAGCTATAGAACGCACGTCCGAAATAAGAGAACAGCGAATTGTTGACCTGAGTACCTGTACCTGTGCTGGCTGTGACGTCACCTGCAGATGGGTCTGTCGCTGTATTGGAGAGGAATCCAGAAGCTGCAGATGCCTGCATCTCCCAGTGGCTATGACTCATCTCCTGACCGAGCATGGCATTGATGGTATGCTTCTCTGCAAGTGTCTTATTATAAGTAAGGATATTACGCCAAGACCAGTACTTTGTGTTTGTCTTTGTCCACTTTGACGTACGTACATCACTTGTCAATACGCCAAACTGATAGTCTGGTTCATAGTAATAATGGTTGTTGAAGTTGTAGTCAGCAGACAATTCTGTCTTCAACTTGAGGTCAGGGATTATCTCTGCCTCAAAGTACCCGTTGGTACGAAGATTGTACTTCTTGTAGTAGTTGTCATGTATCATAGCCATCGCCACTGGGTTGGTAGGCATGTATACATCGTCTGGACCATCAAACGATCCTGTTGGAGTCTTTACCGCTACGCTTGGCTGCTGACGGAGAGCGTTGAATATTGTATTGTTCTGGTCTGTACCGACATCCTGACGAACATCTGCAAGCGAGAAACTGATACCGCCTCTCAGCCATTTCTTGATCTGCGAATCAAAGTTACTACGGACTGTCTGACGACGGAATCCCGAACCTACAGCAATACCTTCCTGCTGCATGTAACCATAGTTGATAGCATAAGTGCTCTTGTCGTTACCACCGCTCACACCTATATTGTGGCTTGTCATAAATGCAGTCTGGAACAGTTCCTTCTGCCAGTCTGTACCTTCGCCGAGCAACTCTGGCTCTACAAACGAACTGTTGGCGTACAGTATGCCAGCCTCCGCACGATCATTGTGATGAGCAGCGTACTCACGCAGATTCATCACGTCAAGATGCTTAGGCAAGCTCTGCCAGCCCACATATCCATCGTACGTTACTGTAGCGTCGCCATTCTTTCCGCGCTTGGTAGTGATCATAATGACACCATTAGACGCACGCGAACCATATATGGCAGTAGCACTGGCATCCTTGAGGATGTCCATGCTCACGATATCGCTTGGGTTGATTGCTGCAAGAGGGTTGTTGGCCTCGTCGCCCGTACTCACCTCTGTATCTATCACAACACCATCTATCACGAAGATAGGCTGTGAAGACAGGTTGATGGAGTTGGTACCACGTATACGTATACTCGTGCTACCACCAGGTGTACCGGTGTTGGCCTGTATCTGCACACCTGCCGCACGGCCCTGCAATACCTGGTCGATACTTGTAGGCACAGACTTCTCTATAGCCTTATTGTCCACAGAGACGACAGCACCAGTCAGGTCGCTACGCTTCATCTGGCCATAGCCTACGACCACAACTTCGCTCAGCAACCCCTCGTCCTCGACAAGGTTGACATTGATGGTAGTCTTGCCTGCCACCACCTTGACCTCCTTAGGAGTATAACCGATAAATGAATACTCGAGCGTCTGACCGACCGACACCTCC
>JAZLKQ010000042.1:0-5093 GCA_045597745.1 Bacteroidaceae bacterium
CATGGTCTGGATATTGCGGTTGAGAGCGTTCTGCAGACGGTAAGAGAAGTCACATCGTACATTCAGGTCATGGCTGATGCCTCTCGAACGAGCGTTGCCCGCAGCAGGCTTGGACTTACCATCATCCTGCTTGTCCTTGGCGTTCTTTGAGTTTTTCTTGGACTTGCTTGATGGATCCTGTATACGTTTAGCTCCAAACAAGTTGAGGTCTTTCACCTTATAACCGAATCCCAAGACGATGTCGTTGGAATAATTCTCTGTAAGTGCAACTGATGTCATGCTGAGATTGAGCACTCGTGTCTTACGATACTCCATCTTGGCTGTGAGTCCAGAATTGAACGTCATGTCCACACCGATAAGTGGTGAGAAGGACTCGTTGATAGACACTGTGCTCACGTTGTACATACTGCTTGGCACAGGATTGCCTGTCGTCACGTCTGTGATGAATCCTCTATCGCCCATCATCGACATGTAGTTGGTGTAAGAATTATAGGCGCCCACAGCATACACGCTCTTATATGAGTGGTTGACATTGAAGCTCTTGAACTTGCTTGCAAACCATGGCAACTTAGAAAGGCCCGAATAGCTGATGCTCCAGTTAGGCAAGAGGCTTGCAAGAGTTGGGAATATAGACAGTGGTGACGACTTGGCGTCTCTGCCACAATAAGCCGACAAGAAGGCTGGAATGAGCACATCTGAAGAGTACTTGTCTACGCTTCCATTTGCAGGATCGTAGTCTTTTCCTGCAAATTCCGCCCCCGCAGTATTAGGGTATTTACGGCCCACATACTGACTCTCAAGACGTTGCTGAATGATTGGGATATTCTCGAGCATCTTGTAGAAAGGCTTTGAATAATAGTTGTCGTTGATATTGCCATTGCTTGCAAATGCGGATGATATGGATATCGTCGTCATGTTGAAGCTTCCGCTCTGAGTCAACGGCATACCCTCATACATAAATCGTACACTCTTCGCCTTGTTGACTGTGCGGCTTGCATGAAGGTCTATCTTGAAGTCACGTACAGGTTCGAGAGTCACCTTCAACTGCAGGTCTTCTGAAGCAGAAGTAGTAGCTGGTGTCGTGATGCTTGAGTCGTTGCGCATCAACCAACCATTGTCTGCCGCCCTCTGTATATAGCTGTCGCCTATAGCACCAAAAGCAAAGTCGAGTCCTGGCGACATGATGCCGTTGATGCGTTTTTGGCCGAATGCATCACCAATCTCAGTTGAGAATCCAGGAAGTGACAGCGAGTAAGAGTTGCGATAAGAGACGCTTGCATTTCTGACGAGCATAAGTCCGCGTGCAATGACCTGTGCGGTCTTGTACCAGCCTTGGTTCTCCAGGGGCTGCTTAGCCACTACAGAGACCTTGACCGGTATGGAGTCGTGGTTCTTAATCTTTATCGTATTAGCGTCAACCTTCGTATATTTGAGGTTATAGCTCTTGCCGTTCTTGGTAGTAGCACGTACTATCAAGCGCTTAGAGTTCTGCCCGTGCTTGAGTTCTACAGCTGTCGAGTCATTGAGAGTGACCTCTTTAGAGAATCCCTTCGTCTTCTTGTTGTTGGCGGCAGCCTGCGCATTCTTATCATTCTTCGCCTTAGCGTCAGCGGCTGACTTGTCCGCCTTGCCATCAGCATTCTTCTTGTCGTCTCCCTTCTTAGCATCGTCCTTCTTTGCAGCAGCGTTGGCTGGTTTCTTCTGATTAGCCTTGGCATTGTTGCGGTTACGACTATTTGAAGAGAATCTTGTATTGGCTGACTCAAGGAATTTCGACTTCTTGTAGAGCGTCTCAAAATTGAATCTTCCGTTCAGGTTGATAGTACGCTGAGTGGTTGCAGTATGACCGAGTGACTTGCCATCCTCAAGTTCTGTACCACGTGTCCAACCGTAAGCGGAGTTGTAACTTCCGTCTACTGTAACCCAATCAAACAGTGGTATCTTGTTGATAGGTACTGCGTATGAAGCAGAGAAGGTAGATGCGTAGTTGAGTGGTCGGCCAAATGATGCAAGGCTATGCTTTACGGAGTCTTTCCATGCTTCATACTGATCTGGATACAGATCCTTATTGATGACAGTGTATGGCTCTTCTATCTCTGCATGTGTGGCAGAAGTATAACTAAGCTTCAGCGACTTGAAGATATCCCATCTTACGGACAGTTCACGATTCCACAAGAACTGCTCAGAGAATGTGACTGGAAGTTTTGTTCCCGCATCAATGTCTCTCTCCTGGAACTCATAATAACTGCGTGCCAAGTCAGTACTGAACGATATATTCTGCGGCAGCCAGTTGAGGTTTTGCGCCTTTATAATATCAAGCCACTTAGACTTGCCCTTGAGGTTCTTGAATGGTTCCCAAGTCTTATACTTAGGAGAGTAATTGTATGTGAGACCCGCACGCCAGTTCTCCTCATTCTCATATACAGTTGTCTCTCCTGTACGATACCTCTGGCTATACGAATAACTCAATGAGAAGTTAGCAGGATCGAAAGGCAGTGGGTTACGGCTCTGATAGTTGGACTTCCAGTTGCTGAGCGAGAAGTTCCTGTTCTTCACCATTGTCTCAGTAAGGCTACGAAGCGAATCCTTCTCTTGCTTTGTAGAGAGCTCGTCTATCGCATCTTGCAACAACATATCTGTATCGAACGGATTGTACTTAGGTGATATCTTCTGCCATGAGTATGAATAATACAGAGGAAGATTCATCTTCCATTTATCCGGGAAGAACTTGCCGAGCTCTATCTGAGCCGTCACGCTCCATTCGTAGAGATTGTCATCACGCCTCTCCTTGACTCCTTGTTCAAGTCCACCAAAGCCTGCCGTCTCTACATGTCCCTTGACATTGACACTACCAAGGTCTGACAACTGGACGTTCATGTTACCTTGAGCAGCCCAACCTCCCTCATTGTTGTAGTCCTGCATACGAAGCTCATTGACCCACACTTCGACCGAATTGGTCTTTCGTCCATTGTTGCGCACACCAATCATCATGGTCTTGACCTCACCTAGTGAAGGGTTACCCATGATGCTGACGCGATTGTTAGGACGTGCAGGATCGTAATCGTAGAACAGCTGGGTATAGCTTGCCTGACCTATAGCACGCGCCTTATTGCGCTCATGCTTCAGGTTGGTAAATACGGTAAAGTCTATGTCAAGCATATTCTCGAGAGGCCATACAGCCTGGCATCCTGTAGTGGTATACGTATCGTAGTGTCCCTCTGGAGTAAGCTTCAATGGTATCTCATACTCATAGTAGTTGCTCTTGTAGTCACTACCGAGACGGATGAATACGCTCATCTGGTTGTCCTCAAGCTGAGTGTCACCTTCGAGCGCATTGGCATGTACGAACATCTGCAGATGCTTGTACTGACGAAGGTCGTAATTGAGGTTCTTGTATACTGCACGAGCGTCGCCTGAAGCAAGATCCTTGACTGTGATGGCAAGTGCCTGCTCGTTGTCCTGAGTAAGCTGAGGCTGGGATGGGTCTATCACACGACTGATGCCTGGAGGCAAAACATAGTTGACTGGAGTCTTGTCGTTGTTTTCTTCGATATTGACTGCCGATGTTGCAATCGAACCACTAACGCTTGGTTTGTCGCCAGTATAAAGTGCCTGAGTGTAGCTTCGCCATTCGCCACGTACGAGGTCAAGTGATGCAAAACGCAGCACTACAGGTTCCTCAAAACCAGTAAGATACATACGCATGAAGCGTATGCTGCTCATGTCGCTGATGCTACCGACCTTTGACTCATAGCTGTCTACAGGTATACGGAACTGATACCATGTAGCCTCTTCCTGATTGCCATTGCGAAGCTTGACATTGGTCTTGCGCTCGTCAACGATATAGTTGCGTCCTACTATCATATCCTGCGGACGCAGACTGATGTGGTACTGGAAGAAGTTTTCGTACTCATTCATCGTATAGTCCTGATTGATATCCTCAACATCAGGGGTTGTCTTGTAGGCTGTATTGTAGCTCTCTCCGCTCTCGCTTGAGTTAGGTGAATTGCCCTCTGGATTGTTGATGAACTTATATCGGTCAAGTATCGAAGTCTGTCTTGCATCATAATCAGAGCCACGGAAGTAGTGGTAATTATCGCCCGCCGGGTCTTTGGCTATAGAGTCGAGAACGTCAGGATCAACTATATATCGCATCGCATTGTAATACTCCGAATATATGTTGAAATTGTACTCATCTTCGTCTGACAAACCGTCGAGACCAAGGTCCTGACGCTGACGTGCGCCCTTCTCTGTACTAAATGAGTAGACGATGCTCTTCTCGTTTGGCACTCGTCCCCAGTATGTATCGGCGTATGTGGCGATACCGCTCACAGGCATACCACTCTCGTAAAACTTCTTTCCATCCTTGAGTACATCCTCGCTGACATCACCAAGGTTGATATAGAAGTCTCCGCCATATCTGCGATCATCCTTTGTATAGATAAATGGGTCAAGCAACCAGAACTCCACGTACTGTACGTTGCTCGTCTCAAAGTCGCTCGTCTCGATCTTGCGCATCATACCACCCCATCGCTTTGCAGGGTCGTTGAGATGTCCTCGCCTGTCCACATCGGTGTCAAGGTTGTAAGGACCACGCTCGGATGGATAGTATGCGAGATTGAGCACGGCAAGTGTGTTGGCATCGCCCGAATTGACGTCACGGTTAGGATAGACCTCACGTACAAGCACCTCACGTACGTAGTGGTTAGACAGCTGGTTGAGGTCGGCCTTGATGTGTCCAGGGGTAAGTGAACTGCTACGACGAGTAAACAGAGGGTCGATATTATACCATGCCAATCGTGCACGATTGAATCCATAACGCTTATCATTGGCGAGGTTGCCAAATGGCAGAGTGACAGGAGTTGACGACAACATCCATGCGGTAGGAGAGCTGACGTCAATACCATTCTTCGTCTGCTCAAAGTCGTCAAGATATGATGCATTGCCCTGTACACCATGCGCCTCGCCGGCGATAAGCTGTGCAAACTCCGCCGACACATTGATGCTCGAAGGTGCGGTAGCGCTGACAAGAGGTATCTTGTCTATGAGATTGGTAAGCCACTGAGACTGCTGCTTCCAGTTGAGGTTGAGAC
>JAZLKQ010000043.1:0-2965 GCA_045597745.1 Bacteroidaceae bacterium
ATCTCGATCCATGTTGGCTCAACAACAACAGCATCAAGGCTGATGGATTCAAGGAGAGCGGTGGCAAGGTATACGATCCTCATGGCAACGAGGTAGGTGGTGAGGCTAATATATACCACTTCAGCAAGAGTATGCTCAAGCAGTACCTCAAGTCTCTCTACTTCCCAATAGCCAAGGCAGCTATTGACCACGGTATGTATGTCATCATGCGACCACCGGGTGTGTTCCCAGGGTACGTACAGGTAGACGACTACTACAATGACTATATCATGACTGTATGGGATATTGTGAGCCAGAACGACTCTATCAAGAAGTACTCTGGACAGATCATGCTCGAGCTCGGTAACGAACCTGTCACTCTCAACAATGCAAATGGTCAAGGCGACGACAGAGCCCTTCACGACTTCTTCCAACCAGTTGTTGAGAAGATACGAGCAAACGGATTTGAAGGTATCATCCTCGTGCCAGGAACGGGATGGCAAGGCAACTATAGACCATACGGCAAGTTCCCTATCACTGGTAAGAACATCGGATATGCAGTACACAATTATGTTGGTTGGTACGGAGGTAACGACCGTGTGTTCGACGAAACAGGATTGAGAAACTATGCTAATGAGTTCCATAATTCTGTGCCTATCATGGACACAAACCCTATCGTCATTACAGAGGTGGACTGGAGTCCTGAGAAGGCAGGTACAGGTCACTATAATGAGCATGGCGACTGGGTACTCAGCAACTATGGTACATGGGCTACAGGCAACACCAGCAAGTGGGGAAAGGCTTACAAGTATCTGCTGACCAAGTATGACAACATCTCTATGACTCTCTCTGGTACTGGATGTTATCTTGACCAGGACGATTGCTTCTACCGCAATACAGTTACTCCTGCATTCAAGAGTGCCATGGAGAAGAATGGACTTGATCCATACGAAGGCTCAGGCGTAGCATGTTTTGAGTGGTATAAGGAGTGGGCTAAGGTCGACTATGCACGTCCTGACCTTTCATCTGGTTCTACTGGCAAGGGATTTGCCATCACATCATTCACCAAGGCAGAGAAGACAGATTCTGCAATGGTTGGTCAGAAGGTCAATATCGCCTTTGACGCTGAGTTTGCCAATGGTATCACATCTAAGATCCCTGCACACCTCTGCTCTGCATCCAACTATGACAATACTGTCGTTGAGATGAAGGAGAACGCTCTTGTAGCAGTTGGTGAAGGAAAGACTGACATCACTCTTACTTATACTGATGGTGCAGGCAACAAGTTTGAGAAGGTTTGCAGCGTGGTTGTATTGCCTATCATGTCATTAGATCCATTTGCTATCACTACCAATATCAAGGGCTCAGGTTCGTTTGTCAAGAGAGGTGCAGGACTTACTACAGCTCGCTTCGGTATAGGTGGATGGGTATTTGACCAGGGTATTGATGCCTCTGCATACAAGTATCTTGTCATAAAGCTTAGCCGCTATGCATCGTGCGATCCAAAGGTAGTTATCTCTAATTCGGACGATTCTAACGTACCTTATTATTCTGCACATCTCGGTGAAGATACTGAGGTTGTCATTAACCTCAACGACATGACTCGTGCAGATGGAACAAAGGTTAATCCTGCTGACTTGCGTATGATAGGTTTTGAGTCAAACGGCGGAAACGTCATTTACATCAAGCAGGCATTCTTCAGTATGGACGGTGTCAACCCTGCTACTGCCATTAACACTCCTGTACTTGGTAACGCTGCAGTGGCAAACGAGATCTATTACAATGCTAACGGTCAGCGTATTGCACGCCCTACAACTGGTGTGAACATCGTACGCCAGACTCTTACTGACGGCACTACTCGCACTAAGAAAATACTTGTCAAGTAATATATTGACATACACACATGTACCTGAGGAGGACTTCACATCATGGAGTCCTCCTCAAGTTTTAATATGTAACATTTTTATCCATACAAATCTCCTCAAGTGCTTGTCGTATTAAGATATTTTTGTACTTTTGCAGTAGAATAAGGCTGATTTTCTTGTAAATACAAGGATATTGTCAAGTTAATATTGTCAAAACATTAGTTTGATATTACTCTATCAACATCTTCTCAACACTATAATGATATGGATATAATACTCAAGCTCATCCTTTCGCTCACCCCCGTAGCAATACTCCTTATATATATATACAGGAAAGACATGTACCAGCACGAGCCTATCAGCAAGATGGCTATAGCGGTCGGTCTTGGAGTAGTGTCAGCACTTACCATCATCGGTTATTCGCCATTTATACCAGAATTTGACCATAGCACACTGTTTGGTGCACTGGCAGATGCGTTCCTGTCGGCAGCCATACCAGAGGAGATCGTCAAGTTGACGGTACTGTGGCTATTCCTTCGCAACCTCAAGGAGTACGACGAACGCATCGACGGTGTAGTGTACGCTACATGTGTAGGACTGGGCTTTGCAGGTATAGAGAACTTCTTGTATCTCTGCAATGCAGAAGATTGGGTATCTGTAGGCATCATGCGAGCACTGATGTCTGTGCCAGGTCACTTCTTCTTTGCCGTATTTATGGGATATTTCTATTCACTTGTACATTTTGACAAGAACAACAATCGTTCGCTCAACATGGCATGTACGTTGCTCGTACCTATCATCATACATGGTATATACGACGCCTGCCTCATGGCAATGGAGGTGTCCGTACCTATAGCGTTAGGTTGCACAGTGATACTGCTTACCCTTATGATAGTTACGTTTAAGTTTGCCTTAAAGGGCATGAAAGAGCACCTTGAGATAGACCACGTACAATACATGAGGAAGAAGATGCCGCCAGTACCATCACGTCATGCCACACCGCCGCCTCCACCGGGCATGACACCACCTCCTCCACGCATGACACCTCCGACATCAGGCAATACTCCGCCGCCTCCACCATCAAGATAATGACAATGACGTATAACGAATAAAGGGTTTCT
>JAZLKQ010000044.1:0-13415 GCA_045597745.1 Bacteroidaceae bacterium
GACAAACGAGTCTGGGTCTCGTGAGAATCGTGTCAGTCCACTCTTCCATACCTTTGTATCGAGTCCACTTACGACAAATGCACGAAGGTCAGCCTTACGCTCGACGAGCTTTCCGTCGTCCAGTATCTCCAGGTCCTTGAAGTCTATCACCTCCTGTGCTATCCATCGACGAGGCTCATTGATGACGAGCTGCTTGAGTTCCTCGAGCTTCCCTTCATCCAAGTCTCTGCCGAAGACGACTCCATAACCACCCGCTTCGCTCACGTCCTTGATGACGAGACGCTTGATATTAGCAATCACATAGTCAAAGTCCTCTTTATAATAAGGGAGGTATGTCGGAGCGTTCTGCAAGATTGGTTCCTCATGCATATAGTACTTGACCATCTTTGGCACAAAGTAATATATACCCTTGTCGTCAGCCACACCATTGCCAATGGTATTGATGAGCGCCACGTTGCCCTTACGATATGCCTGCATCACGTTAGGTATGCCGAGCACTGATGAAGGCTCAAATGTCAACGGATCCATATACTCATCGCTCACACGGCGATATATACATCCTACACGCACCTTCTCTTTGTACAGTCCCTTATAGTATACGCAGTCATCCTCTACGACCATATCTCCTGGGTATGCAAGTACTGCACCTGTCTTCTCGGCGAGATAACTGTGCTCGAAGAATGCAGAGTTGTATCGTCCAGGAGTAAGTATCACGCTGATGCCCCTTCCATCGTTCATCTGAGACATCATCTCACGCAGCAAGTCAGCATAGTCGCGGTTGTCTGCCACCTGATGAGAGTTGAATGTAGCCGGGCACACCTTACGAGTCACGGTCCTTGCTATCATCGGATAGCTTGCACCAGAAGGTATACGGAGATTGTCCTCCAGTACATACCACTTACCGTCCTTGCCCTCCACGAGGTCGATGCCCGAGATGTGCGAGTACACCTTATGTATTGGATCTATGCCCTCACACTCTGGCATATAGCCCTTGGACGAGTAGACAAACTCCTCTGGTATCACTCCGTCCTTCACTATCTTCTTGTCGTGATATATGTCCCACAGGAACATGTTGAGAGCCTTCACCCTTTGCGCGAGCCCCTTCTCCAGGTAGTCCCAGTCTTGTTTAGGTATCACTCTTGGCACGGAGTCAAAAGGAAACAGCTGTTCCTTGAAGACACCCTTCTTGTACACACCAAAGCGTACGCCAAAACGCTCCATCCATTTGTTCACCGTGTCGCGGCTGTCTATTAGCTCGCGGTTGCTAATCGCTTCCATAGTCATTACTTGTTAAAATATAATCCTTTCTTTGTGTCTGTGTCATTGAGAGGCAACCAACCCATTTTGCGCCTCCTGTATTACTTCTATTTGTATACTCAATATCTGCTCGACATCGTTTACGAGCGCAAAGATATACATTTTGATATATTCTTGCAAATATTTATATCGTTTTGTAAGTATATTTTGTATTTTCTATAACATTATGATATTATTACAACAATATTTATTGCATTTTGCACAATAAAGCGTACGACATTATTGCAACGAGCGGACGATACCATTTGCATCATACGCTCGACGAAGCCTCGACATACGTTCGACAAACGTTCGTCATACGCTTGTCAAAGCCTCAACATACGTATGTCTCATTTACGCCATATCGTGTACCTATTTGTTCCTATCTCAACTCGTCCGCCAGACAGCCCTTCCATACAGGTCCTAAGAGGCATGACTACGGACAGCATGGTGGGATGTATAGCCTCGAGCGGACGAGTCTTTGACATATTTTTGAAACAAAATGTCAAAAGTGTTTTGATGACATCAAACATTTACTTACCTTTGCAACCTATACTAACTTAGAGGAAAACTAACTAACAGGCGAATACTAATCATGAACAAGGCTACAGACATGGACGGCGAGATACTCGCTCTGCTCGGGGGAATGGATCCTATCTCCCTCGACGAGATGTCGTCTATACGACTCATGAACCGCCTTGACACGAAGTATGTGGCTTCCAAACGTCAGCTCATCGACTTGCTTAAGCTGGCTGGCGAGAAGTACTTTGTACAGCAGATCAACGGCGACCGTATCAGCCCATACCGTACCACTTACTTTGACACTGACGACCACGTGATGTATATGCAGCACCACGGACGCAGGGCAAGGAGATGTAAGGTCAGGGTCAGGACGTATCTCAGTTCGGGAGACCTCACATTCCTTGAGATTAAGAATAAGAACAACCATGCGCGCACGAAGAAGAAGCGCATACAGGTGCCTTCACTGGAGCAGGCTATGCAGACGGAGGGCGCAAGAGAACTTGTCAAGAAGAAGACTGGGCTGGACATCGAGCAGATACATCCTATAGTGCAAAATCACTTTGATCGCATCACGCTGGTCAATCGTGGCAAGACGGAGCGACTGACGATAGACTTCAACGTCAAGTTTCACAACTTCGACACGGGCAACGACCACGATACGGAGAACATTGTCATCATCGAGCTCAAGCGCGACGGCAACATATTCTCTCCTATCATCACACTGCTGAGAGATCTGCACATTCACCCTACAGGATTTAGCAAGTGCTGCATCGGCATGGCTACGACGGACAAGGCTCTGAAGCAGAACAACTTTAAGCAGAAGCTTCATCAGCTCGACAAGATCAACTCAACGTGCAATGCATAATGCACAATGCACAATTACAAATAACGCATAATTGGAGATTATTAACTAACATATTAACGAACTAACAAAATCACCCATCCCTGTACTCTACCCGTTCTCCATCCTCTTTGGAGCTGGGGACTATATGCTGGGGGAGGCTTGAGAGGGGCTTATCTTTATTATGGAAGACTTCCTATCTTTACTTACAAGCGACACATGCAGACTACTCGACCTGTTGCTGCGTCTCGTTATCAACACAGTGTTCACTATCATCATTGCCAAGGCATTCTACTTTCCTAAGAGCCGACGCAAAGACTTCTTCTTTACCTACATACTCGTAGGATTCTGCATCTTCATGCTCATACACCTCATGGGAGATGCCAAGATCAAGACGGGTATCGCCATGGGACTCTTCGCAATATTCTGCATCATGCGATACCGCACAGAGTCTGTGGCTATCCGCGAGATGACATATCTCTTCCTCATCATCTCACTATCAGCGATCAACGCTCTTGCATGGACTGCAGACATATCAAGCAAGCATCCAGACTTTGCCGTGCCTGAAGCTATCGCCATGGGAGAGCTTATCGTCACCGACTTGTGCTTTGCTGCAGGACTATGGATTGCAGAGAGCGGCAAGTGGGTCAAGAGCCTGTCTACCAAGTACATCAAGTACGACAAGATCGAACTCATCACTCCTGATCGCCGTGACGACCTCATAGCAGACCTCAAGGCTCGCACTGGACTCGACATCACCAGAGTGGAGATTGGTTCGATAGATTTCCTCAAGGACATGGCACTCGTCAAGATATACTACTCTGACGAGAACGCAAGCAACGACGACACTCTCACCAAGATGCCAAAGCTATACGAATAGCGTGATCCATGCATAATGGGGTAATGCATAACGCATAGTTTGTAACTTATAACTTATAATTTTATAATTAATAACTTATAACTTACAATGAAACATATATATATATTAATAGGTTGTGTTCTCATGCCAGCCTTGACATGGGCACAGAGCAGTGACGATCTCGGCATGGACATCTCGGTGAGTGCAGAGAAGAAACTCTGTACTAACGTGGACTTTACACTTGAAGGCAACGCACGCACACAGGACAATACGTCCAAGATCGAACGCTGGGACGTAGGCGGTACATTGGGCATCAAGCTTATCAACACCAAGAAGTTTGACCTCAAGGCGTCTGCTGGATGGGAGTATATCTGGCAGAACAATCTCGCCGAACGTGAGGACAAGTACGAGACATACGAGTATTATACCCCTGAAGGCATCATTACAGAGAATGTATATGAAGGCTACAACGAGACTCCCAACTACTGGAGACCTCGCCACCGCACTACGGTAGCTATTACAGCATCGTACTCTCCAAACAAGCGATGGACGCTGTCACTCAAGGAGTCTGTACAGTACAGCCACTACCTCTCCGCCTCAAAGACAACGTACAAGTACCGTCTGCAAGACGAGGATGACCCGCAGTCTATATACCTGGACGGCACTAAGGTGAAGGACATTAAGGCTAAAGATCGCACCGTACTCAGGTCTAAGGTGACGGTAAAGAACAACATACGTCACTCGGCATTCTCTCCGTATGTATCTATGGACTTCGGATGCGGACTCAACTATAAGGCATCTAAATGGAAGTTTACCGCAGGTACGGACTACAAGCTCAGCAAGAAGAGCAAGTTGGACGTCTTCTATAGATTCCAGACAGAGCATGACGACGAGGAGCCTAATGGCCACCTAATTGGCATCGGATATAACTTTAGGTTTTAATTGACAATGCATGATGCATAATTACAAATATCGTATAATTGGTGATTATTAACTCAAAATATTAACAAACTAACAAAACCACCCATTCCTGAGCTCTATCCGTTCTTTTCTCCTTGGGAGGGAGCGGGGGAGGTTTGAGAGGGACTATCTTTACTTCGTATGAAAAGACTACTTACTATCGCAGCTGCCTGTCTTATGGCTACGGCTATGTTCGCAGATGACTTCACCCTCTATTATGATGCTGTAGAAGGTGCGGACAACAATAAGGTGGAGGACGTTGCAAACCTCCAGAAGATCACATTTGACAATGGCAACATCGTCATCACACGCAAGGACAACACGAGCTCAACTCTCGCCATCTCAAAGGTGAAGCGACTATTCTTCTCTACTGAGCAGGCGGTAGGCATCAACGACATGAAGGCTGAGGCTGCAACACCTGGAGTGATATACGATCTCACAGGTCGCAAGATTGATGTCAACCTTAGAGGCAACCTGACTAAGGGCGTATATATCATCGATGGACAGAAGGTATTAATCAAGTAAAGGTACGGACATGAAGAAACTATTACTCTCTGCTATCCTCCTCACCATAGCAGTCATCGCCAATGCGCAGACCATATATCTATGCAAGGACGGCAACTACACCACAAAGGACATCAGCGTAGGGCTCGAGATAGACTTGACACAAGATTACGACTCTATCACATTTGCTGAACCACAGTTCGAGCGCATCGTCAGCATCAATTACAACGGTGCTTCTGCCAAAGTCACCATTCCTGTTTCGGTCAAGGGAGTGACATCAACTATCAACGGAGCTAACGTCATACTGACTTCTACCAACACCACAGACGAGATAACATACGTCGCTACCGGTACATCTGCTGACGGATCGCTCACCATCAACGGCGAGTACAAGCTCACGCTACAGCTCGACGGACTTGACCTCACGTCTAAGAGCGGCGCCGCCATCGATATAGAGTGCGGTAAGCGTTCGGCTCTCGTACTGACAGACGGCACTACCAACAGCATCACTGATGCTGCCGGTGGCTTGCAGAAGGCCTGTCTCTACTGCAAAGGTCACCTCGAGATAGAAGGTGGTGGTACGCTCAACGTATCAAGCAACACGTCTCATGCCATCGCTACCAAAGAGTACCTGCAGCTGAAGAAGACTACTGGCACTATCAACATCGTCAAGTCAGCCAACGACGCTCTACACGTCGGTCAGTATTTCCAGATGAGTGGTGGTAGCATCAACATCAGCGAGACTACTGTCGGAGACGGCATTCAGGCAGAAGTGACAAAGGATCCTCTCGACGAGAACAACGGTCAGGTGATCATCAAGGGAGGTAACATCAACATCACGATTGCCAATCAGGACATGAAGGGTATAAAGGCTGACAGCGACATCACTATAAGCGGAGGCACATTTGACATCAATGCCAAGGGCAATGGATCACGCGGTATTCAGACTGACGGCAACATGGTAATAGGGGCTGAAGATAACGCCACTGACATCACAATCTCGGCTACTGGCGCCGAGTGTACACTTGCCGATTGCGCTCAAGATCCACACAAATGTATGGGTATAAAACTGGACGGCAACCTTACCGTCAACGGCGGTACTACCACAGTACACAATACTGGTAAGAAGTCTAAGGGCATTAAGGTGGGCGGTTCGTATACCAACAACGGCGGTACTGTCAACGCTAAAGTAGAAGCAGCAAATTAACGCACTAACAACATAACGAGAGGGCTTCGACTCATCATCGAAGTCCTCATATCATTTTAACAACATAACATCTATGGCAAAGTTTAATAGAATACTTCTCAAACTCAGCGGTGAAAGTCTCGCTGGCGAGCAGAAGCAGGGTATAAATGTAGAGAGACTCAACCAGTACGCTCAGCAGATAAAGGAGATAGCAGAAATGGGCGTACAGATAGGTATCGTCATAGGAGGAGGCAATATCTTCCGTGGACTTAGCGGCGCAGGCAAAGGTTTTGACCGTGTCAAGGGCGACCAGATGGGCATGTGTGCAACTGTCATCAACTCTCTTGCACTTAGTAGCGCACTTGGAGCCATCGGTCAGAAGAACCGAGTTCTTACTGCAATCCGAATGGAACCAATAGGCGAATTTTACTCCAAGTGGAAGGCAATCGACGCCATGCAGGCAGGCGAAGTAGTCATCATGTCTGCTGGTACAGGCTGTCCTTACTTTACTACCGATACAGGATCATCACTTCGTGGCATCGAGATTGAGGCAGACGTGATGCTCAAAGGCACCCGTGTAGATGGCGTATATACTGCAGACCCTGAGAAGGACCCAACCGCTACTAAGTACTCTGAGATTACGTACGATGAGGTCATAGCAAAAGGTCTAAAGGTCATGGACATCACGGCGACAGCAATGTGCAAAGAGAACAACCTGCCTATCTACGTCTTCAACATGGACATCGTAGGTAACCTCAAGAAGGTGATGGACGGCGAAGATATCGGCACGCTCGTACATAACTAACGACTCGTCTAATCGGCATAATGAATTATGGACCTTTAGCTCGTGCGAAGTCAACCTTTAGCTCGTGCGAAGTCAATTATGCATTATGCATTAAATAATGCCCCATTAGATGATGGACAACCTGCCTCAAGATCCAATGATGCTCTTCAGCACCATCAACATGAAACTGCGTGACCAATACGATTCGCTCGACGCACTATGTGACGACATGGATATAGACAAGGAAGCGCTATGCGAACGATTGGCACAGGCTGGATTTGAGTACAGCGAAGAGCATAACAAGTTCTGGTAACACATCAATTAAGGTACGCACGTCACGCATCAAGCGTTAAGCGCACCAATGGCAAAATGCCACCAGACATTCTTACGACATTTCGATACAAACCTACTGTCATAAATGCACTTATCCCAAAAATAGGTGCATTTATTTTGATATTCAGCTAAGTTGGCGTAACTTTGCACGCATAATTCTACAGATATGAACGCTACAAAGCTATATAACAAACTATACTTTTCAAAACGTCAAAAGGAACTTGACAGATATGTCGACCATGCAGAGGAGATACAGATGAACGTAATGAAGCATCTCGTCGACTCGGCGAGAGGCACCGAATGGGGCCGTGAGCACAACTTCAGCGACATCACGTCATACTCTGACTTCGCCTCTCACATGGGCATCAACACATACGAGGAACTCAAGTCATATATCCATCGTATGCGCAAAGGTGAGCAGGACGTTCTCTGGAGAGGAAATGTCAGATGGTACGCAAAGTCATCTGGCACGACCAACGACAAGAGCAAGTTCATACCCGTATCACAGGAAGGTCTCAAGACCATACACTATAGAGGTGGCATAGACTGTATCGTAAGCTATCTCAACATCAACAGGGAGAGCCGCATGTTCTCAGGCCGTAGTCTCATACTCGGCGGCAGTCACTCACCCAACCTCAATACGCCCAACAGCCTCGTAGGCGACCTTAGTGCAATCCTCATCGAGAATATACCAAGACTCGCAGAACTTACCCGTATACCTAAGAAGAAGATTGCTCTCATCAGCGACTTCGAGGAGAAGCGTGACAAGATTGCGCAGGTTGCGATGAACAGTAACGTTACCAATATCAGTGGCGTGCCTTCGTGGATGCTCAGTGTACTCAACCGTATACTTGAACTTTCTGGTGAAAAGGACTTCAGCAACATCTGGCCAAACCTCGAAGTATTCTTCCATGGAGGCGTAGCGTTCACTCCTTATCGCGAACAGTACAAGAACATCATCACCAATCCAAACATGCATTATATGGAGACATACAATGCAAGCGAGGGCTTCTTCGGTATGCAAAACGACCTGAGCGACCCTGCAATGAGGCTGATGATAGACTACGGTGTGTTCTACGAATTTATTCCTCTCGACCAACTCGACAAGCCAAATCCAGAGGTTGTTCCGCTCTGGGGAGTCGAACCGGGCGTCAACTACGCCATGGTCATCAGCACGTCATGCGGCCTGTGGAGGTATCTTATCGGCGATACCGTCAAGTTCACACAGAAGAATCCATACAAATTTGTCATCACTGGACGAACAAAGCATTTCATCAATGCGTTTGGTGAAGAACTCATCGTCGACAATGCGGAGAAGGGACTTGAACAGGCATGTATCGCTACCGGTGCACAGGTCAAGGACTACACGGCGGCACCTATATTCATGGACGCCAACGCTAAGTGCCGCCACCAGTGGTTAGTAGAATTTGCCAAAAAGCCAGAGTCAACAGAGGAGTTTGCAGCGATACTTGACCGTTCGCTGCAAGCTATCAATTCCGACTACGAAGCAAAGCGCTACAAGGACATCACCCTTCAGCCACTGCAGATCATCGAGGCGAAGGAAGGTCTCTTCGACGAATGGCTCAAGGGCAAGGGTAAGCTTGGCGGACAGCACAAGATACCTCGTCTAAGCAACAGCCGCGACTACATCGACGAGCTCCTAAAGCTCAATCAGGCATAATCATCAGCCGCTCGCAAGCTCGTCATACCGAGCATACGTCTGCGACGGCATCTATCCATCATCATGAAGTTCAGCAACATACTACACAAGTGTCTGCACCATCTCGGGCTATCGACCTCTTCCCTCAGCATGGGAGGATGGATGGCTGTGGTCTTGTTTGTAGTTGCGTGTGCCAACATAGGTGCTCCCGATGGAGGCCCATACGACGAGACTCCGCCCAAGATACTCAAGACGTCGCCAGACTTCGGAAAGGTCGGTGCAAAGACAAAGAAGATTGTGATAGAGTTTGACGAGAATATAAAGCTCGACAATGCTCAGGAGAAAGTCGTGGTATCTCCACCTCAGTTAGAGCAGCCAGAAATAGAAGCCACAGGCAAGAAGATTACCATAACACTGCAGGACTCTCTCAGGCCTGGCACCACATACACCATAGACTTCGCCGATGCCATCGAGGACAACAACGAGGGCAATCCGCTCGGCGACTACGCATTCACCTTCTCCACAGGCGAGACCATCGATACGATGCAGATATCGGGCAACGTACTTGAAGCCTCCAACCTTGAACCAATCAAGGGCATACTCGTAGGACTATACACCATCGATGAAGAGGGCGACGGCACATTGCCTGACAGCACGTTCACTGCCATACCATTCGAACGTATCTCACGTACCGACTCTAAGGGACACTTTGTCATCAAGGGACTATCCGCTGACAAGAAGTACAGGGTATTCGCTCTCCAAGACCAGGACCAGACGTTCACATACAGTCAGAAGAGCGAGAAACTGGCGTTCACCAGCAGAGTGATACAGTCTACCTGCAAACCAGACGTACGCCAGGATACCGTATGGCACGATAGCGTCTACTACGACTCCATCGTGGAAATACCATACACACATTTCTATCCAGACGACATCATCCTTACCGCATTCACTTGCGATAAGCAGGACAGACATCTGCTAAAGAGCGAACGTCCAACCATCAACAGATTTTCCATTTACTTCACTTCAAAGACCGATACGCTGCCTATCATCAAAGGTTTGAACTTTGATGAGACGGACGCATTCGTCATAGAACACTCCGAAGGGTACGACACGCTTACTTATTGGATCAAGGACTCCCTGATCTACAACCTCGACACTCTCGAGATGAATCTCCACATCATCGCTACTGATACCAATGGCGTACTGGTGCCTATGGTCGAAGAACTGGCGCTTGTGTCTAAGATCAGCAAGGCTAAACTTGAAAAGAAAAAGCAGGAAGCATACGAGGAATGGGCTAAGGAATACCGTAAGGAGGTGAAAGCGGAGCGCAAACGAAAGGCGCGCGAAGCTAAAAACAACAACGCCGACGACGACAAGCGAGAGGAGGATAACGCTCTCGCCGAAGATAACAACAGCAATGCTAACGCCGACGACAACGACGCAGCCATAAGCGACGCAGCCGATGATGACGATGGCGACGAGGCAGAAGCTGATGCCAACGACATCAGAGCCAACGATGATGCCAGTGCCGACGATTCTAAAAAAGAAGTGGCTAAAGCTGACGATGGCAACGGAGGAAAAGGTGCCAAGAAGAAAAAGAAGAAGAAGGACGACGATGATGATATAGAACTCCCGCCAATGCCGGAGGAATTTATGGATCTCAAGACCAGCACCCCTACGCTTGACCCAGACAAGAACATAGACTTCACGTTAGCAGAGCCGATAGACTCCGTCGATTTGTCCAAGATACAATTTAAGGTCAAGATCGACTCAACATACGAAGACCGCGAGTTTGTCATAGAGCGCCTTGGCGACAAACTTATGACTTACCGACTCTATGCAGAGTGGGAGCCAGGTGCCAGCTATGTAGTCGAACTTGACACAGGAGCCTTTGTCACCATCTACGGCAACCGTACAGATGTGCAAAAGAAAAACATCAATGTCAAGGGTATGGACTCATATAGCACACTCTTCGTCGATATACAGGGCATGGAAGGACACCTGCTCGTGCAGCTCATGGACGGTAGTGACAAGGTGGTCAAGACCATCGCCACCGACAACGGCAAGGCAGACTTCTACTTCATCAACCCCGGCACATACTATATGCGACTCATCTGCGACCGCAACGGCAACGACCAATGGGACACCGGCGACTATGACATGCTTGAGCAACCAGAGGAAGTCTACTACTATCCTGGCAATCTGACGCTCAAGGCCCAATGGGAGGTCAGCCAGTCATGGTCTCCTCGTTCTACGATACTCACCAAGCAGAAGCCTCTCAAGATTACCAAGCAGAAGCCTGACAAGGAGAAGTCGCTCAAGAAGAAAAATCAGCAACGTGAAGCGGAGATGAAGCGCAAGAGCAAATAATATCCACACCCATGTATCGCATACTGACAGCCTTTATCATCATGTATATAGGTCTGCTGGCACCAGTTCACGGAGCGGGCGCACCAGGCACGACCTCACTCCACTACGACCTGTACTTCAACTGGAAGTTCGTATGGGTAAAGGCGGGCAGTGCCCACTACAAGACTATAACCACCACATATCAGGGCAAGCCAGCACTGCGTACCGACCTGTTGTTTCAGAGCAACAAGCGATGCAGCGCGGTATTTCCGATGAAAGATACACTCGTCAGCTACACCACCCCAGACCTCAAGCCTCTATACTACCGCAAGGGAGCCACCGAAGGCAAGCGCTACACGGTAGATGAAGTGTGGTACACATATCCTGCTGGCAAGTGTCACCTACGTCAGAAGTATCTCGACAAGCACGGCGTATGGTCCAACCACACGCACGAGTCGTCAGAGCAGAGCTACGATATGCTTAGCATACTAAGCGTAGCACGTACATTCGACACAAGCAACTACACCAAGGGCAAACGTATCTATTTTCCTATGACCACCGGCAGGAAAGTAGAGAAACAGACACTTATATATAAAGGTAAAGACAACTTTAAGGCTAACGATGGCAAGACCTATCGATGCCTCGTGTTCTCACTGCTTGACTATGAGTCTGTCAAGGAGAAGGAACTACTGCGTTTTTACGTCACAGACGACAGCGTGCACCTGCCAGTACGCATCGATTTCTTCCTCAAGTTTGGTGTAGCGAAGGCATATTATACAAAAGCCCCTAACCCATAACCCACTAACCCACTATAGGGCGAGGGGTATTTCAATAGGCCCTTCATATATTAGCACTTTCCACCAGTCACTACATTCGAAAACAAGTCCGAAGTCACCCTAAAGGGGGAAAGGGCCGGGGGAAAGGGGCTCCCTCTTTAGGGTTTTTCCCTCGCCAAGTAGGTTTTTTCCTTTTAATACCGTTGAAAGATGCGTTACTTTTGCAACGTGAAATTAAAGAAACGCATTACAAACCACTAAAACAAGATAAGTATGAGAACTATCAAGACCATGCTGGCAACCCTTCTTTTGGTAGTCGGTACAATGACAATCAACGCTCAGCCTATGAGCTACAACTCCATGCGCAACAATGCTCGATTTCTCACCGACCGCATGATGTATACACTCAATATCGCTCCTGAGTACATAGACGACATATACCGTATCAACTTCGACTATATATATGGCGTCAACGAATATCTTGACGATGTGGCATACGGCAACCGTTACAGCGACTATATGGATGTAGTATACCTACGCGACGAAGCGCTCCGCTACATACTGACAGAGGCACAGTGGGCATTGCTCATGACGTACGATTACTTCTATCGTCCTATATCATTTGTCAATCGTCGATGGTACTTCAGCATATACAACTATGATCACTATCACACACACTTCTACTATCACGTGCCAAGTCACTACCATCACTATCGCGGAGGTCACTACTTCGGAGGTATGCGCCCAGGTCATGGTATCATAGGCAGAAGAGGCGGTATGCCAGGTCCAGGTCACCATGGTGGCGGTGTACGTCCAGGTGGTCATGGCGGCAACCACGGCGGAGGCGGTGTCCGTCCTGGCAATCATGGTGGCTACGGTAGCGGCAACTACAACAATGGCGGTGGGCACAATCGTCCACAGGGTAACGGCAACTACAACAATGGAGGCGGTAGTGCTCGTCCAGAAGGCAACGGCGGTAGTGCTCGTCCTGAAGGCAATGGCGGTGGCTCTCGACCAGAAGGCAACGGCGGTGGTTACAATCGTCCACAGGGTGGCGGCAACTACAACAATGGCGGTGGTAGCAATGTACGCCCAGAAGGCAACGGCGGTGCAAGCAACCGTTCATTCCAGAGCGCAGGCAATGGTGACGGTTACAACCGTAGCAACAGTGCAGGCAATGGTGGCGGTTACAACCGCAGCAACAGCGCAGGCAACGGAGGTGGATACAACCGCAGCGAAAGCAACATGCGCAGTTCATCACGCTCTAACAGCGGTCCTAACCGTATGGGAGCTGGTGCCGGAGGTTCTGGCTACAGCAGAGGCGGCAATGGAGGCGGCGGTG
>JAZLKQ010000045.1:0-5776 GCA_045597745.1 Bacteroidaceae bacterium
ATGTAGAGCGTTACGCTTACTGGAACAGCGAGGCGGCTGCGTCTAAGGTTTACAAAGACGGCGGCCTGTCAATACTTGGCAAATATTACGCCGACATGAACGACGGACTCGGATACGATCCAACTATACAGAAGATTCCAAACAACTGGCGTCTATGTGACAAGAACGGTTGGGCACTCTCTTCAACCAACAACAAGTTTGGCGACCTGACAGCTACTTACGACAAGGCTAAGGGTACCATCAAGCTCGAATGGAATGACCCTAACGGTGACCTGATGCAAAGTGTTGCTATACAGTGCAAGGCGCCAGGTTCTTTATCATGGAGCGACATAGAGTCTATCACCCCTAAAGACCAGAGTTCCAACAAGGGAGCATCATATTCGCATACTATCACAGTCGAAGAACCAGGCGCATTCAGCTACCGTATCAAGGCTGTTCCTTACAATAGCTCTACTACTAAGTACTACACAGACGAGGCTACCGTCAACGTAGCTCCAGCTCAGGGTACTGGCGAGGTGCAGTATGGTAAGCTCTCACTCGACAATACAAATGTCAACCGTGTAGACTTCTCCGAGCCATTTGACGCCGTGCCATGTCTATTCACAGGTGCTATCACTAACACAAACTCAACACTAAGAGCTGGTAGCAACTGCTCAAACATCCAGAAGGGATATTTCGAATATCAGTTGATGCCATGGATTAGCAATACCGCTACTATCAGCAAGAACGAGGAGGTACCATTCCTCGCCATGAAGAAAGGTAACTATAAGTTTGGTGATCTTGACTGCGAGGTAAACTCTGTAATGGGGCCTATTGCAGGTTCGATAACATTCAGCACACCTTTCCCTGAAGGGGTGACTCCTATCGTAATAGCAGAGATTGCCAAGCCAGGATACTCTAAGTACACTACCCTATCTCTGAGAATATCAAACATCACAAATACCGGATTCGACTACGTCATACTTCCTGAAGAGAAGTGCGACAGGAACATCACACTCAGTCAGACCGTCAGCTACCTCGCAATCACTCCTGGATTCGCTTGCATGGATGAGGAGAACGGTATACTCATAGCTGCCGGCAAGGGTACCAACCAGATATATTCCGGCACAATGAAAGACTGCATGTTTACGGTCGACCAAGTCAATACAGAGACTGGAGAAATAGAAGCTAAACAGTTGAAACTCAAGTCTCCAACCATCATCACTCAGCTTCAGACCAACAACTACCCTGCATCGATGATGCTGCGTCGTACTGACATCACAGAGAAGGACGACATGGGAACATGGATCACAGGAGTGAAGGTTAAGCGACTCATGGACCGCACATTCGTTGACAACGGACAGACAATAGCCAACACAACTTCGGACGAGAAGTACAGAGACGAGGCAGGTTGGGTAACTGTATCGGTAAAAGCAGAGGGTGGTTCTGAGCCTACAACGGCAATCGAGAAGATCAAATATTCAGAGGCAAGCAACTTCACGCTCTTACCTCGAGTTGTAGGTCGTGTAATATATGTAGATGGCGTAAGCAGCTTTGATGTATACAACATATCTGGTATCAAGGTACCTTCTAAGGCTGTCCAGACTCCTGGCGTATACATGGTGAAGAGCGGTAACCGCATGGCCAAAGTATACGTGAAATAATCTACACGTAAGTTTCTATTTCTACAAGACATTTGACATTATACCAATATCACACTTTTGGCAGAGGACTCATGACGGGTCCTCTGCTTTTTGTGCTACAATGAGACATATTTGCTTCACCTTTCCATACAACGCCGGCTATGAGTTGATATGTAAAAAAATGTTAAACATTAGCTCTTTTCTTTAATGTTTTGTAAGATTTATCATTAAGATAACCTATCTTTGTAGAATAAAGTTAAAATCTGTGCGTTTGATATTCATCAACGCAGGCAATACCTTTATGTTAACATAAAAAGACACAACGAAAGACTACATTGTTGACTTAACGTGAGGATGGAATGAGATAAAGAATTGAATAGAAGAAACTAACAAAATAATAAAAACAATTTATCATTATGAACAAACGCTTTTGTAAACTTAGTCGCTTCTGGCTCAGAGCCATTTGCGCCATTTCTGTTTGCGGAGCAGCTTACTCATGTTCGGATGACTACACACTCGACGACTCCAACCCATCATGGCTTGGTTCGAGCATCTATGAGTATCTGCAAAAGGACGGAAACTACACGAACTTCGTCAAGCTCGTTGACGACCTTCATTATTCGGAAGTGTTGGGAAGAACAGGTAGCAAGACTCTGTTTGTTGCTGACGACAAAGCATTCGCAGACTTCTACCAGAACAATTCGTGGGGAGTTCACAGCTACGATGAACTTACTAACCCTCAAAAGAAGATTCTCCTCAACTCTGCAATGATCAACAACGCTTACCTCCTTGAGATGATGTCAAGCACTGCTGCCAACGGTGACGACAACTCTGTACCTAACAAGGGTCAGTGTCTCAGACGTGAGACTGCAAGCGACGTTACAGACTCAGTACCACATCTTTTCACTGAAGACATCCCTGTCAATTACAACGAAAACGAAATAGACTACTGGAAGCGTTTCCGCAACAACGACAAGGGCATATATGTAGCCATCGACGCTACTGCACCAATGATGACTCACTTCCTTGCTGCACAGATGGCATACAAGTATATCACTGACAAGGACTTCCAGATATTAACTGGCAAGACACGTTCAGAAACTGATGCTTACATCTATGACTGCAAGGTCGTTAAGCAGGATATCACTTGCCAGAACGGTTACATCAACCAGCTTGACAAGGTGCTTATCACACCACAAAACATGGCAGAGGTATTGAGAACAAATGGCAAAACAAACATCTTCAGCCACTTGCTTGACCGTTTCTCAGCACCATTCTACAACAGCAATCTCACTCAGCGTTACCGCCTCCTTTACGGCAATGATGTAGACTCTGTATTCCAGAAGAGATATTTCTCTATCCGTTCTCAGGGCAACACAACACTCTATTCAGATGCAGGTACAGACCCAATCAACAACCCTACCGGTAATACTGTATTTGATGCAAACAGTAACAAGCCTCTTCCTTTCGACCCAGGATGGAATACTTACGTTACTGACTCCAAGACTGCAAAGGAGCAGGATATGGCTGCAATATTTGCACCTGACGACAAGTATTTCATGGAATACTTCTTTAGCAAAGGGGGCGGTGGTCGTTTCCTCGTCAAGGCATACGCAGAGGAATACCTTCCACGGATTGATGAGGACTGTACAGATTATGATCTCATATATCAAGCACTCGACCGTATTCCACGCAACACTATACGTGCGTTGCTCAACAACCTTATGAAGGAATCATTCTGCAACTCTGTTCCAAGCAAGTTTGAGACAATCAAGAACAGTGCACAAGATGCAATGTTTGACGAGGATTATGACTATCATAGAGATAACATCAAGGAAGTGTTGCTTGCTAACAATGGTGTAATCTACGTCATGAACGAAGTAATCACTCCTGCTGAATACGCCGCAGTATCTGCACCTGCATATATAGAGAAAGACAAGCGTATATTCAACTGGGCAGTACAGGCAAGCACTCTCGGTGGTACACCATCCAACTATTATGCTTACTTACTCGCCATGAGTTCACGATTCAGTTTCTTCGTTCCTTCAGATGGAGACTTCTGGTATATCGACCCAGTATCATTCTACAAGCCAACAGTTACTACAAGTGCAGGTAGCACAACTCTCACAGGACGTGCATACCAGTACACATGGAACGCGACAAACTCTACTCCTAAGGTTGCTTCATACGAGTACATCTATGATATTACTACAGGAAAGGGTGAAATTGGTTCTCTCGTATCTACAGAAAACGTCACAGAAGCCACATACGGTAACCGTCTGAAAGATATGCTTGAATCTCACACTATCGTACATGAAGACCACAGCGAGACTACAGGCATCGACGAGACAAAGACTGGTGTCGAGTGCGAACAGCACTACTTCATCGCCAAGAACGGTACTGTCATCTATGTAGACAATGCAAAAAAGCGTCAGGAAGGCATGACAGTGAAGGGTGGCTGGCAGATTGCCAACAATGAAGAACGTATAGTTACTGGATTTGACGACAAGTCCAAAGAGTCTAACAAATATGGTAACGGTTACGCATATATGATTAATCAGCCAATGGTTCCTACTATTGAGTCTGTATATTCAGCAATGTATAACAACAGCGACTTCAGCAAGTTCTTCGAACTCTGTCAGACAGATATGGAAGTTCTAAAGGAGATTGGTATTTCATCAACGATAGAGCAGAACAGATATACCATATTTATAGACAACAAGGGCCTCCCATGTTACGACAAGAATACTGGTAGCATCGTATCTACAACAACCAATGTACGATTCTTCAACAACTACCGCTATACTATCTATGTCCCAACAAATAACGCTATCGAAGAAGCTATTAGCAAGGGATTGCCAACATGGCAGGATCTGCGTGACGAACTCGAACTCGACAAAGATCCTGAGGACAGAAAGGAACTTACTCCTGAGGAGGAAGATGCACGTAATATAAAGGTTAAAGCAATGGCAACAGCTATTGTCAACTTCGTGAAGTATCACTTCCAGGACAACTCTATATTCTCTGATAAGCCTTCTATCAAAGCGACAAAGTATGAGACTGCAACTATCAACAGCGAGACAGGCGTCTACTGCAAGGTTGCCGTTTCTTCAGAAGGCAATGGAGCTCTCAAGGTTACTGACGTGGCAGGACATGTTCGTAGCATTACAGGCAAGAAGAACATCATCGCTCGTGACTACATCACAACTGGAGCTTCAGGTATTACTAACAAACTTCAGTCTTCATCATCAGCAGTTATCCATGGCATCGACGGCGTATTGGACTACAAGACATACGACAAGGGACGCTATGACGCTGACTGGGCATCTGCCGCTAAGGCAAGAAGATACCTTATGACTTATCAACTTCTTAAATAATTACAACTTACATAGACACACATTATGAACAAGATTAAGTTTATTATCGCATCAATCGTGTTGCTGTTCTGTGTAAGTTCAGCATCCGCTCAGACACGTATCACTGGTCATGTATATGATGCCATAGAGCCTCTCATGATGGCCAATGTAGTGGAACGAGACGCTAACAACCGTATAGTAAGTTCGGCTGTTACTGATATGAATGGTGACTTCTCTATGGTCATCAAGAGTCCTAAGAACAAACTTGTTGTTTCTTATATTGGATACAAGACTTGGTCACAGGTTATTGGTTCAACAACAAAGTTCAACATCAAGCTTCAAGACAACACCATGATTCAGGAAGTTGTCATCAAGGCAAAGCCAAAGCAGCAAAACAATGGTATGTCTATCCCTGTCAAGGAAATCTCAACAGCAACTCAGACCATGAGCATGGACGATGTCGAAGGTCTTTCATTCTCATCTGCTGACGAGGCTCTTCAGGGAAAGATTGCAGGTCTTGACATCATCGGCAACTCTGGTAACCTTGGTTCTGGTACAAGTATGCGTATGCGTGGTGTTAGTACCATCAACGGATCTGCCGAACCTCTTATCGTTGTAGACGGTAACATCTTCGACCTTCCTGATGACGCAACAGACATCAACTTCGAGGACCTTGACAACGAAGAACAGTTCGCTACCCTCCTCTCTGTCAATACAGAAGATATCAAGGAGATTAAGGTACTCAAGGATGCTGCCGCAACTGCAATATGGGGTTCACGTGGTGCAAATGGTGTACTT
>JAZLKQ010000046.1:0-6928 GCA_045597745.1 Bacteroidaceae bacterium
TGGAACGAATGGGCAGATGAAGATGGCAATCTCGGACATATCTATGGTTATCAATGGCGCTCTTGGCCTGACTATAACGGAGGTCACATCGATCAGATAACAGAGGTTATAGAGCAGATAAAGAATAATCCAAACTCACGACGAATGATCGTTAGCGCATGGAATGTAGCAGATATAAACAATATGAATCTACCTCCATGCCATATACTCTTCCAATTTTACGTAGCAGATGGTCGACTAAGTCTTCAGCTTTACCAGAGAAGTGCAGACACATTCCTCGGAGTGCCATTCAATATAGCATCATACTCTCTCCTGCTCATGATGGTAGCACAAGTGACAGGCCTCAAAGCTGGCGACTTCGTATATACCACAGGTGATACGCACTTGTACCTCAATCACTTAGAGCAGGCAGAGCTGCAGTTGACACGCACACCAAGACCTTTGCCAAAGATGAAGATAAACCCTGAAGTCAAGGACATCTTCAGCTTTAAGTACGAGGACTTTACCCTTGAAGACTACGATCCATACGACCATATCAAGGCCACAGTATCTGTTTAATAGACCTATCTATAAGGCATCAAATATCAAATAATATCATAACAACAGCATCATGATTTCAATAATCGTAGCGATAGCAGAAAATAATGCGATAGGCAAGGACAATGAATTGATCTATTGGTTGCCAAACGATCTTAAAAGATTTAAGGCACTTACTACGGGCAACATCATCATCATGGGGAGAAAGACATTTGAGTCATTGCCTAAAGGAGCATTGCCTAATAGACGCAACATAGTGTTGTCACGCCAAAGCAAAGCTGACGCATTTGCCGGAGCAGAGTGTTACCCTACCCTGCAAGAAGCGCTCGAAGCATGTACAAACGATGCAGACAAAGATATATATATAATAGGTGGAGCCTCTGTATACAAGCAGGCACTTGACATCGCAGACCAACTATGTCTGACATATATATATGACGCCCCATCAGATGCAGACACATTCTTTCCTGCTATAAACAAGGACGAATGGGAAGAGACATTCAGAGAGGACCATGAGATAGACGAGAAACATGAGCAACGCTACTCGTTCGTCAACCTCAGGAGAAAGTAAAATAACACTCAGTGACTTGCTTCACATAAAATCACAAAGAAGCGGTCAGTACGCAGTCAAACAGAGACATATCACAGAATAGGCACTTGTCGCTTAATAGCCTCATGAAATGATATTATCGTCTCCGAACTACGTAGACCAAGAGGCTGCAACTTATCATGTATGATATTGAGCAAGTCATGATTGTTGCGTGCATATATCTTGATAAACATATCGTAACCGCCTGTAGTATAGTGACATTCCACTACCTGAGGTATCTCTCTTAGAGCTGCCGCAACCTTGTCAAAGGCACTTGGATCCTTTAGATACAGTCCGATATACGCACACGTCTCGTACCCCATATTCTCTGGATCAATACAAAACGTAGATCCCTTAATAATACCAAGCTTCCCGAGCTTCTGTATACGCTGATGAATAGCCGCTCCTGACACACCGCACACACGTGCCACCTCAAGGAAGGACACCCTTGCATCGGCAGTTACCATACTCAGTATCTTCTTATCTATCTCGTCTAATGTGTAGTTTTGTGACATATTAATATAGATGCTTATGATTATTGAGCAAAGTTATCAAAAAGAAGTTACAACAGCAAGAATACAAGAGAAAATATGAACAAAGAACTTCCTGCAGACTTTCGTCAATCCATGATTGACATACTTGGAGCAGACGAATACCGCACCTTCGAAGAGGCGTTGCTACAGCCTACGCCTACAAGTATACGTCTCAATCCAAAGAAGAAACATGCCGCTCCAGAGGGTGAATCAATACCATGGTGTAGCGACGGACTCTATCTGAACACACGTCCATCATTCACCTTCGACCCTCTGTTTCATGCCGGTACATACTACGTGCAGGAAGCCTCATCCATGTTCGTCGGTCATATCATCAGACAAGTCATACAGCCTCAGCAACCTCTCCGAGTACTTGACCTGTGCGCAGCACCAGGTGGTAAGTCTACGTTGGCACTTAGCAGCCTGCCTGAAGGTTCGCTGCTCATAGCCAACGAAGTAGTACGCCAGAGAGCGCAAGTCCTTGGCGAGAACATCACCAAGTGGGGCAATCCTTATACCATAGTCACCAACAATTACGCACAGGATTTCAAGGCATTTCATCATGCGTTCGACCTCATAATATGCGACGTGCCATGTTCTGGCGAGGGTATGTTTCGCAAGGACGACAATGCCATCTCCGAGTGGAGTCCTGCCAACGTGCGCCAATGTGTAGACCGGCAGAAAGAGATACTCAGCGACATCTGGCATTGTCTTCGCCCGGGAGGACATCTCATATATAGCACATGCACATTCAACACAAAGGAAGATGAAGAAAATGTGCTATGGATTAGCGAACAACTTGACGCTAAAATCATAGACTGCAATACCCCCGAGCAATGGGGCATAGTAGGCAATCTACTGAAAGACAACAATTTCCCTGCATATCACTTTATGCCACACAAGAGCAAGGGTGAAGGATTTTTTGCCTGCCTACTACAAAAGTCTGAAGATGACGATGAGGAATATGATGACTTCGTACCATCTAAAAACAAGAAGAACGCCAAGACTAAAAACAAACCTCAACCTATACCAAAGGAGATAAAGTCATGGACAGACAGCGACATCGACCTGACGATATATGAGAAGAACTGCAACTACTATGCCTTCCCTACCCTATACCAAGACATGCTCCACTTGGCAGAGACGTCGCTACATATAGTCTGCTCTGGCATACAGCTTGCCACTATGAAGGGCAAGAATCTGCAACCTGCACACTCACTTGCCATGAGCAACCATCTGTCAACAGATGCATTTCCTCGTGTAGACATCACATACGACCAGGCCATAGCATATCTCCGTACCGAAGCCATCACCCTGCCCGCCGACACACCCAAGGGATATGTGCTGCTGACATACCAGAGTGTGCCACTCGGATTTGCCAAGAATATAGGCAACAGAGCCAACAACCTCTACCCTACCGAATGGCGCATCAGGTCTATAGTATAGTAGTCTGAACTAACATCAATCGTGCCTTTATTGAGTAGGTAATAATATACAAAGATTCATCGTCCGGACAATGAAATACAGACATACGGTCGATCATGCTTAAACATACGGTCGATCATGCTTAATCATACGTATGATTAGTCGCGATCGACCGTATGATATGTTTTTACACTCTTTATCATTACATCTACACAAATAATTGACAATTAATTGCTATCTTTGCGGACGAAAAGCGATTAACTAACGAAAACAGAAATATGAACTTATACGTAAGATACTTTGACAAGGAAACACTTGCTCACAATATTGATGAAATAGCAACATTTCTCGAGGCAATAGATGAATTTAAGATAGAGAACAGTATGCTCGATCGAGTGCTTGCCTTCTACAACTCCAGCAATACATACCCATTCCGTCTAAAGGTAAGCTACAGCAACTACGTGCTTTTCCTCAAGACTGAAGCAGACACTATAGAGGAGTTTCATTCACTCGAGCAGCAGCGCAAGGAGCACAAGGCTCCAGAGATACGCACTGCCGCAGACCGTAAGCGCTCTATACTCGAGGCACTCAACGAACCTCGCGAAGGCTGGTACGAGGGCGCAATCATGTTTAAGCGTGTACTACTCAATCCTGAGACCAACAAGTGTCAGTACAAGGATACACACTTCCGCGCAAGAGTCAAGGCAAGAAGCGCCATGGAATGCTACGAACGCATCATCGACCACCTGAGCAATCGTCAGGATGTCGATCCACGTAGCCAGTTCCCTTCTGCCAAGAGCAACAACTTCGAGTACAAGTTCTTGGGATAAGAGAAGAAGATATAAATCAGTGGCGTCATGTCGAGAGATTCGACATGACGCCACTGATTTATATATAGGCAATCATATACTATTTGGCACACAATCCATTTGACGTGCCATCAGCATACTCCTCCCCTACTTTAGGGGAAGAGTTGCCATCCGGACGCTTAGACTATTTGTTGTGCCAAAAGGTATATCATTACCATATATTAAGGGGAAATTACATGACGGACATTATACCGTTACCACTAATATCCGTATGTAGTCCTAAGTACGCGGAACTCTGTACGACGATTGAGCGCATTGCATATCTCCTGCTGATCCTCTGGCAACTTCTTGATAAACTCCTCTGTTAGTGTATCACCTTCGTTGAGGAACTTGTGTGCTTCTGCCAACTTCTTTCTTACCAGTTTAGGACGAGACTCACCATAACCTACAGCAGTCAAGCGGTCTTTTGCTATACCATGACCTATGAGATACTTTACTACCGACTCTGCACGACGCTGAGACAGGAGCTGGTTGTAGCTGTCATTGCCTCGATAGTCACAATGCGCACTTAGTTCGATAGTGATGTTGGCATTCTCATTGAGCATAACGACGAGTTTGTCAAGCGCCTCTGTTGATGCGTCTGTGAGGGTAGCCTTGTTGAACTCATAGAAGATGTTGTCTATGAGCACAGGTATATTGATGGCAGGCAGGGCAAACTGCAATGTATACTCTTCGCTCTCCTCAGACTGCTCTACCCTAAGCTCTTGCTTGACGTTGAGATAGCCCTTGCATGTACCAAGGAACACATAGTCGACACCAGGCTTCAGCACCTTAGTGAACGATCCGTCGCCCTTAACGCTTATCTTCTCATTAGTGCCATCGTTACCAACAAGATAGACAAGTCCTTCTGGCAACTCATATCCATCCTTCTCATATAGCCAACCTGTCACTACCTGCTGTATCTCAGGTAGTTCGAAACTATATATGTGCTCCCATCCCTTACCGTCATTACGGCTTGAGCAGAAGAATCCCTTGTTGTACACTCCCTCGAATGTCATGCCAAAGTCATCTGCACTTGAGTTGAGCGGGAACTGCTGATTCTCTACAGTCCAGCCAAAGACAGAGTCGTTGGTTGCTTTCAGTATATCAAGTCCACCCATACCAGGATGTCCATCGGAGGAGAAGTAGAGGTCGCCATTAGGGCGGAATGTAGGGAACACCTCATCGCCAGGAGTATTGATAGGGCGTCCGAGGTTTTCCACACCGCCAAATCCCGAGCTCAATATACGTGTACGCCATATATCAAGTCCACCTTCGCCTCCTGGCATGTCGCTGACGAAGTACAGCCATTCGCCGTCAGGACTCACTGCAGGGTGAGCGTACGAAGACAATGTATCACGAGATATTGCGCACTTGCTTGCCTTTCCCCACGAAGCATCTGAACGGCTGGACTGCCATATCTCTGCATTGCGTGGATAGTCGGGGTCACTACTACAACGCGTGAAGTACATGGTCTTGCCATCAGGAGAGAAGCAACATGCACCTTCCTCATACTCTGTATTGACATCTCCTTCTATCAAGTCAAGCTGTTTCCACTTGCCCTCTTCATCTTTCTTTGCAATAAAGAGCGACGCATACTTCACGCCAGTCACACCGCTAAGTTCGTCTCCCTTGGCATCATTGCGCGTGGAGGTGATGATCAACTGGTCGGACTCTGTACCTACATACATAGGCGAGTAGTCAGAACGGCGAGAGTTGAAGTGTCCTTCCTTCTTTATCTTATAGAGATTTGGCTTAGCCTTCCATTGCGGACCAAGTTCTGCCGAAAGCAATCCCATGTGAGCAAGTTCGTTGCCTCCGTCAATCTGCAGATAAGCGTTGAAGCTCTGTGCAGCACCCTTGTAATTGCCGATCTTCAACTGCTGCTGTCCAAGATACAAGAGTGCTGTACTGTCAGAATATTTGTATCTTACGGCATTCTGATAAGCAGCAGCCGCCTTCTGTGCATAGTTGATACGGCGATAGCACTCGCCCATCCAGAATGCTCGTTCGCCTCTCTTCTTCTTGTCCTTTGTAGGTGTACGTGAGTATGCCTGCTTGAAGTATACCGATGCCTGATAGTACTCCCCAAGTGCATAGCTCTGTTCACCCTTCTTGAACGCAATATTGTCATTGCTACAAGCGGAAAATATCAGAAGTAATGCTACGGTTATGACTATTATCTTTTGTTTCATTGTACAAACATATAGAGTTATTAGTTGGTATATGTTGGTGGCTGATGACTAACCTAACGGCATCCTATACGTACAGCCTTCGCGCCATCGGGAACAGCCGTATGCCGTACGTCCACGTACGATATGCCCCTCATGGCACAGTGGGCATGGCAACCCTACCCATTCGTCTTGTGTACCTGATGATTGTGGTGCGGGTGCAATAGCCTGCTGAGGCGATGAGTTACGCTTCTGTCTGCTTGGCATAAATCCCGCTGGCACTCGCATAGCGTCTGCTCCAGGCTGAGGAGGGCGAGGTTGATTGCCTGCTTCTGCAACTGTAGCAGATGCGTCACCGTTAGTTTGGTCGTTGTCACCACCCATGTCCTTAGGTTTGGACTTAGCACGAGGTTTGCTTGCCTTGGACTTCTTCTTGAGATCTTCATCAGTAGTGACAGCGACGTGTCGGTTGCTATTGTCCGAGCGTACGGTCATCACTATCTCTGTGACCATCTGCTTGAGTTCCTCGATAAACTGTCTTGCTTCGTATGTGTGGTGCTCTATATCACGGAGTTTCTTCTCCCACTGACCTGTAAGTTCGGCACTCTTGAGCAGTTCCTCGTGTATTATGCCAATGAGTTCCACTCCGGTAGGTGTGGCAAAGAGATTCTTTCTCTCCTTGCGTATATAGTGTCGCTTAAACAAAGTCTCGATTATGGCTGCACGTGTAGACGGACGACCTATACCGTTCTCCTTCATCGCGTCCCGAAGTTCCTCGTCATCTACGGTTTTGCCTGCCGTTTCCATGGCGCGCAGGAGCGTGGC
>JAZLKQ010000047.1:0-5071 GCA_045597745.1 Bacteroidaceae bacterium
GTAATGAAAGCATTTTAATAATGATGCAATAGGACAGTAAAAAATCAACATACGCTTGATAACGCTTCAACATACGTATGACAAGGCTTCAACATACGTATGATAACGCTTCAACATACGTATGTTGAAAAATGCAGTATAGGACTATGAATTTGAACAAAAAGCAAGTCATGGCGTACATAAAAAAGTCGGTACCTCCCAACCTCACGGTCGAGAGGTACCTATTGGCTATATATAACCGTTGCTATTAACTTATCATTGAATGTTGCTAATAATAGTCTATGAGTCTGACTACCTATCCTCTTCCTGTTGAATAAGCCGACGTAGTACATCCGTCACCTTTTCCATGCTGTTGTTGATTGTAGCCAGTATGTTGCCATCCTTGTCTATGATGATGAACATCCCCGCAACGTTAGAGTGAGAAGTACAGTTGCTCTTCTCATAGATATACCTTGCCTGATGTTGCATCAGATAGTAGTGGTAGCCATCGATGTATGGGTAGTTGGCAGACCACCATTCCTCATTTCTCCTTGCGTTGCTACAGATGGTGACGTAGTCAAAATACTTGAATACCTCTTCAGCCAGGAGTCCGCGCACCTTGAGATTGCTAAGCGTCAGACCGTATGTCTCAAAGTTGCTGATGATGATGTTGCGTCCCTTGTGCTGGCTGAGTATGGCAGTCAGTATGCTGTCACCCTCTACTTCGTGCGGTATCTGGCATAGGTGCGAACGAGGATTGCCCTCTGTCTTGAGCTGACACATACGTGTCTGCATACGCTGTATGATAGGCATAAACTCAGGAACCTCCTGTGTGGCAGAGCGTAGCTCATCGTCCGTGAGTGGTACATGTTGCTGTGTGAGGCGGTCTTTGTATAGCCTCGCCTTGTTGTACCAGGTGATGGATGGGCATAACACCTCCTGTTCTCTGGAGTCATAGCCAAAGATGTCTGCATAGGCTCTGACTTCGTACCCCATGTCCATATACGTGAGATAAGGGCGTGCCGGCAGGCTGATGGGCAGATACTTGCGAATATATGGGCCGAATACATCCTGCTGATCCTTGATGCGCCACCAGGCATTCATCAGGGCAGATGCAAAGATGCCGTGCGTGTTGAGCCTGTACCATTCCTTAAACTCTGGGCTTGTCGTCCTGTCAGCTTCCACTTCTGCTATGCGAGCCTCCATAATGGAGAGTATGGAGTCGCACTGCTGCTTGTCGAATGTCGGTCTGAAGATGATGCTGCTCAGATATGTTTTGTCGTTGAGCTGATATGCCGTACTTCCATATAGCCCAAGCCTGTCGTAGCTCATGCCATCCTTTGCGCTGCTGTGTCTCATGCGGTTGATGTCATGGTTGAGACGGGCAAGCCTGCCCTTAAACTTGCACGTGACGTATCCATCCTTCTGCCGTTCGATAGTGACTGATGACTTCTCGCCAGGATTGAATATGCCGTAGACTACGTAGTATACCTTACCATCCTTGTTGCTGATGTATATGTGAGTCATGGTCGATGCGCACATCTCTGCTACGCTTACCTCATAGGCATTGTCTTCAACTCGACGTACACTGTAGCTCTTGCGCTCCTTGCCGTCGATATAGTCAAACGGCATGTAGTCGGTGTTGAGCATCGGATGACTGTACTTCACTCCTATGTCGTAGCCGTCACCGTCTACGGGCTCTCCCTTGATGGTGATGCGTATTATGGCAGGCTTGCAGCTATATACTACGGGTGGCAGACAAGACTTGCCTTTGTCTGTATCCTTCTGGTCGGCGTATGCATATAGTACGCCCTGTATCAGCATGACTGATACCAGTAATAGTCTGAATATGAACATGGTGTAAGTATATGTTTATTGTATGATGCGAGTCTCTCTGTATTTGTTCTTAGCCTGATTGGCCTGTAGAGTGGCAATGGCCACATTGTGCATCTTGTAAGCTTCACCAAACGGCAGCTTGCTCGGGTTGTCGTTGCCCTCTTCGTATCCTATGAGAGTACATCTCTCAGGCAGAGGAGGAAAAACTTGTACGAACATCTGGGATTGACCAGGTATGCCCTTGGTGAAGAATACGGTGTCGAGTGGCAGCCCCATGATGTATTGCAACTTGTATCTCTCATGCGTTTGCTCGTCGATGATGTAAGTATTGGACGACACGTAGTAATAGGTATTCTCCCACATGGCTTTCGTGCTGTATGCCAGATATGTAGCGTCGTGTGTGCACCAGATGGCATAGTGGTCTGTAGTGTTGCCGTACATCTGCCACTTGACAGTGTGCAGTCCTGTGTATACTGGTATGGTCGACATGTCGTCAGGATTGTAGTCGTGTGCAGGCTTGAGCAGGTATGGTACCTTGAAGTCCGGTACCGTAGTATCGTACTTGATGCGCTTGGCAGCCTTTGGTTGCACGTTGCCGGGATATAGTCGTGCCTCGTCAGTACGTACGGTAGATGTGCCACGGCATGACGTTGTGACAAGCATGGCGAGGCAGATGTATGCCAATGTAGATGTGATGATGAGTCGTCGCATGGATATGTAGGTGTGATTATTGTATTTCCAGTTGCTTTATGTTCTTGATGGAGCCACGTGATATGTCAGCTATCTCGATGATTGCCACTTCCTCGACACTGTCTGGTAGAGGAGGGAATACGATGGTGAGAGCGTAAGTCTTGTTCTTCATGTCTCTGATACGAAACTCCTTGTTCCACGTATGAGGAGTGAGTGATCCACGTGCCTTGTAGTAGTCGCCTGTCTTAATGTCGATGAGATATGTATTGTCTCCAGCAAGCCATACGACTTCGTCGTCACTCTCGCATGTACCTATATATACAAAGTGAGTCTCGTCTGCCAGTCGACGTATGTAGTAGCCTCCGTAGCTGTACTTGCTGCATGTGTTGAGCGGCAGGTCGTATAGTATGGCAGTGCCATCTTCGGTCATCGTAGGGCGCTCATGAGATACAGTGCCAGTGTATACGTGCTCTACGGTGGGCTGTACAGACGTGGTGTCAGCATGTGCCTCGACCTTGGTGTCAGCCTTGACCTCAGGTTGAGGTTGTTCAGCGGGCGGTTCGTCTACTTCCTCCATACTTTCGTCAAATATTGGTGCCACCGCATCAAGTATCTTCTCTTCTTCTATGTAGAGAGCCTGCTCGACCTCATTGACGATGTGAGGCTTGGCGAAGCTGATGATGACAAATGCGGATAGTGGCAGCACGTATAGCACCTTGAGCATGGCTAGACGATTGGACTTCTTGCGAAACATCATATTGAATCGACGCTTCACGCTGCTTGCGGCAAGGCTGTTGACTATAGGCATAGGATAGAGTAGGGTAGACTTCTTGATAAGGAGACGATGGTACGAATCCTCGTCGATGCCAGACTTGAGCACGACTCTATCTGCTTGATATTCATGTATGTCACGCAGGTCGCGACGTAGCATCCATACGAATGGCACCCACCATAGCATACAGGTGGTCCACTCGCACAGGAGCATGTCCCATGAGTGATGGTAGTGTATATGACCGAGTTCGTGGCGTATGATGATGTCACGGTTGTTGGCATAGTCGTCGGCACTCATCACGATGCACTTCATCCAGCTAAACGGCATCTTTGCCTTGTCGTTGATGATGACACGTACTCCGTCGTGCAGTCCTTCGTAGTATATGCGCTTGCCGTTGCGTATCGTAATACTCAGTCCGATGACAGAGACGAGCAGTCGTCCCCATGCCCATATCAGTCCGAGCAGATATATCGCTATGATACAGATGACGAGTGTCGGGGGATTGTTGTCCGACATGGCAGTGGTAGGAGAGTATGCGTCTGACGAGTCGTCGATGAGCAGAGAGCTGTCTGCCGCATTGTCTATATACTGCTCTATGGTCTGTATGCTGGTGGAGAATGGTGTGGTATGATTGGTCTCTACTTGACACACAGGCAGTATCATGCTGGCTAAGAGTATGCCGAGCAGTACCATACGATTGAATGTGTGAAATGTCTCCTTGCGCAGAAACAGCCCAAACAGCGAGTATAGTATCGTGCAGGTAATAGCCCACCTTAATATATATATAAGGAATAGTGTCATGGTGATATGATGTTGATGCGTTGGCAGTATGTATGTCTATGGTGATGGCAATGTGCTATCGTTGCTTGTTCTTCAACTCTTCGAGGAAGTCGATCAGTTCCTTCTCGCTGACCTTCTCCTCCTGTACCAGGGCAGACACGAGACTCATGTAGGAGTTGCCGAAATACTTCTCTACAAATGTCTGAAACTTACCTTTGCCGTATCTTTTCTGCTCGACAGCTGGCTCATAGATGTAACCTCGCCCCTGTGGTCGATGGGTGAGGTAGCCTTTCTTCTCAAGTGACTGAAACATGGTTGCAATGGTGTTGATGTGTGGCTTGGGGTCTGGGTACATGGCTACTACATCCTTGGGTGTGCATGGACCAACCTGCCAGATCATCTCCATCACCTCTTCTTCTTTGCTTGTAAGTCTATTCATTTCAACTATATTTTTCGTTCGATGGTGCAAAGGTAGTCTTTTCATATATACGTACCAAACATTTGACGCACTTTTTAACTAATTTAATAGTTGAAACATCTTGCGTATGGTGATGTTTGTCGTGCTTTAAGATGAAAAAACATCCGCCTTATAGTATGCATGTCGTGGGGAATGCGTACCTTTGTAGTCGAACAAATGATAAAGACCTTTGTCCTTCACGATGTAAGTGTAGGGTAAGGGTCTTTGTTCGTTTTTCAAGTAGATGAATAATGTATAATCTAACAACATAATTTATGAAGAAGTTATTTGTATTAATGTCTGTGGCATTGTCAGCCATGTCAATGCAAGCGCAGACATTGCCGTATCAGAATGTGAGTCTGTCGGCAGGAGAAAGAGCCGAAGACCTTGTGTCGAGACTGACGCTCGAAGAGAAGGCATCGCTCATGATGCATCAGTCAGCGGCTGTGCCACGACTTGGCATAGGTGCATTCCAGTGGTGGAATGAGGCGTTGCATGGTGTGGCACGCAATGGTGTGGCAACGGTTTTCCCTATAACAATGGGTATGGCGGCGTCA
>JAZLKQ010000048.1:0-9636 GCA_045597745.1 Bacteroidaceae bacterium
CACATCAGATTTTGACAATATTAATTCACTCACATCATGGTGGAAGACGTACTTAACATCTTCCACCATCTTTCATATACATCTTCCACACTATAGTAACTGTAATACATATCGTTACGAAGATGTGAAAGACGTGGAAGATGTTTTGCCTTATGCTATGATATATGGTATGTGATGTTACAAGATTGATAATGTAACACCTATTATATACAATCAGACGGACCATGAATGAGTATCACAGTCCGTCTGATATATTGTATAGAGGTATATAAACCGAAGTTTCTATTAAGACTTACGTCCTACGTATGTACCTTCGCTTGTCTTAACCTCAATCATGTCGCCTTCGTTTATGAAGAGTGGCACGCGGATTTCCTTACCAGTCTCGAGAGTCGCAGGCTTAGTAGCGTTAGTAGCAGTGTTGCCTGCAAAACCTGGCTCTGTATAAGTTACCTTAAGTACAATCTTGTCTGGTGCTTCAGCAGTAAGGATTGCACCTGTCTGGTCGTCGATTGACGCCATAACGATAGTCTCGCCTTCCTTAAGGAAGTCTCCACCTGTGATGAGGTCCTTGTTGATGTTAACCTGCTCAAATGTCTCTGTATTCATGAAGACCATGTCCTCACCTTCCTTGTAAAGGTACTGGAACTGCTGATGTGATACAGTCACGTCGTCAAGCTTTGCAGATACAATCCATGTACGCTCAAGTACACGACCATCTTCTACGTTACGAAGCTTAGTTATCATCACTGTGTTACCCTTACCTGGCTTCTTGTGAAGGAAATCGATTACTACCCAAATCTTACCGTCATCGAGACGAAGGCATACGCCCTTCTTAATGTCACCTGCTAAAATAGCCATATATATTTACTTAAGTTTTAATGAAGACAAGAGGGTGAAAACGACGTTGTTTCAACATTCACTCCAAACGTCTTCTGTTAATAATTTGTTTTTTCTAACGTTGAAATCGACTGCAAAAGTAGGCTTTTTTGAGAAAATGACAAAAAAAGTTATGCAAAATCCCTATATCTTTTTGTCAATTTACATAAAATCACTACTTTTGCACGCTGATTTGGCGATGTACGTATCAATGAGCATCACAATCAAGCTAAATATTGAATGAAATTAATAACATAAAAACTATAGAACAAAATGAAAAGAACATTCCAACCTCACAATCGTAAGAGAATCAACAAGCATGGTTTCCGCGAGCGCATGTCAACAAAGAATGGTCGCCGCGTTTTGGCAGCTCGTCGTGCTAAGGGTCGCAAGTCACTCACAGTATCAAGCGAGCACCACGGAAAGTAATTAAAGTACTTTTTTGAATAGTAAAGAATATAAAAGCAGAGGTTTGCATTGAACTTCTGCTTTTTTTGCGTAACTTTGGGGCGAATTTCAATTAAAAGAGTACAACACTATGGCTTTCAAGACATATTTCAAGGGGAAAACTGGTTGCCTATTCTGGTTTAACGTACTACTTGCTCTCGTCGTAATAGCAGGTATACCTGCTGTAACATTCCTCGGACTTGGCATATACACTCATCATGGTGAAAAGATAGACGTACCTAATGTTATGGGCATGAATTCCTATGACGCTGAGAAGACCCTCAGCGATGCAGGACTCAACCCTATCATATCAGACTCTACATACAAGAAGAACTTGCCTCCTGGTACAATACTTGACCAGAACCCAAAGGCGGGCAACCTTGTAAAGGGCGATCGTATCATTTATCTTACTATCAATCTCACAGGTGAGCCTTTGGTAGAATTGCCTGACCTCGTCAACAACAGTTCTGTTCGTACTGCTGTAGCCCAGCTCGAAGCGCTCGGTTTCAAACTTACAGCACACAAGTATGTCGAAGGTTTCCCTAACGACTATGTAGTCGCCATCCAGCAAGGCAACAAAGAGCTACATGCAAGGGAGAAAGTATCTCGTGACCGTGCAATAACGCTTGTTGTTGGTGCAGGTGACGAAAGCGATACCCTCATGATGGAGGAAGAAGTGGAAGACGTCAACATTGAGATCACTGACGAGGAAGGCGAGTCAACAGGCAATCACTTTGACGTTGACCTCTAAAGCTGGTGACGTCAGCAACCAATGTTACTGTAACCAAACAGCAAGGTTACTATAACCAAACAGCAAGGTTAATGTAATCCAACAGCAAGGTTAATGTAATCCAACCACAAGGTTAATGTAATCCAACCATAAGGTTGCTGTTGCAAACAGGAAATGTATCAGACATACACTTGTAACAACTACGCATAGATTTATAACACAAAAGGTAATATTCATATAGGCACAAGAAGACGTTGTGCCTATATCTATTAATATATGGCAGAACAATACGATGAAGAGTTGGTCGAGAACAACCAGTATCTTGACCTTGATGCAGAGGACGAAGACGACGAATCCGCTCAACTATACGAGCACTACAAGATAGTCGCCGACCCTAAGCAGGGGCTTATGCGTGTGGACAAGTTTCTTATCGATCACTTGTCAGGCACTTCACGCAATCGTATACAACGAGCTGCCGACTCGGGTTTCATACTCTGCAATGACAAACCTATCAAACGCAGCTATAAGGTCAAGCCGTTTGACGTCATTAAGGTAATGCTTGACCGTCCTCACTACGACAACAAGATTCTGCCAGAGGATATTCCGCTCAATATAGTTTATGAAGACGATGACGTCCTTGTCATCAACAAGCCGGCAGGCATGGTAGTGCACCCAGGATTTGGCAACTGGAAAGGCACGATGCTCAATGCCATAGCTTGGCATGAACGCAACAATCCAAAGTTCGACATCAACAATCCCGAGATTGGTCTCGTGCATCGTATCGATAAGGACACAAGTGGTCTACTGGTCGTCGCCAAGACAGCACAGGCTAAGACACATCTTGGACTACAGTTCTTCAACAAGACAACCAAACGCCAATACAACGCCATCGTCTGGGGATATATCAACGAAGATGAAGGCCGTATTGAGGGAAATATCGCTCGCAATCCTAAAGACAGACTGCAAATGGCAGTATTTCCACCAGACTCCGACATAGGCAAACATGCCGTCACTCACTATTACACACTCGAACGTTTCGGTTATGCCACACTTGTAAAGTGCATACTCGAGACAGGGCGTACTCATCAGATACGAGTACACATGAAGCATATCGGGCATACGCTCTTCAACGACGAACGATACGGAGGTGACCAGGTTCTCAAGGGAGTATCGACAGCCAAATACCGTCAGTTCATAGACAACTGCTTCAAGATATGTCCTCGACAAGCGCTTCATGCCCGTACACTCGGGTTTGTACACCCACGCACTGGCAAGGAGATGATGTTCGAATCCGAGTTACCAGAGGACATCGTTCAGCTCATAGAGAAGTGGAGGACATACGGACAGAGCGTCATGTAGCAACAGCACAATATTTCATAAGCAAATATATCATATCAAGTCAACAACAAAATCAACATTATAATATGAAGAAGACGATAGCAATCATAGCAGGTGGCGACTCTTCTGAGCACGGAGTATCTCTCCGTAGTGCTGCCGGCATCAGTTCTTGGATAGACAAGGACAAGTACAACGTATTCACCATCGAAGTGACAGGTACAGACTGGCAGGCAATACTCCCAGATGGTAAGAAGTCGCCAGTATATCTACACAACTTCACATTCAAGGACGGCTGGGGCAAGGACATCCGACCTGACTATGCCTACATCACAATACATGGTACACCAGGCGAGAACGGCATCCTCCAGGGGTACTTTGACTTGCTCAAGATACCATACAGCACAAGCAGTCTGCTTGTCGAGGCACTGACATTCGACAAGTTTACCCTCAATCAGTATCTCAAGGGCTTTGGCGTAAAGATTGCCGAAAGCATACTCCTGCGCAAGGGCAAGGACATCTCTACCGAAGACGTAATCAGCAAGGTAGGTCTGCCATGCTTTATCAAGCCTAATGCCGGAGGCTCGTCATTCGGTGTTACAAGATGTAAGACTGCCGAAGACATTCAGCCAGCCATAGAGAAGGCACGCAACGAGAGCGACGAGGTCGTCATAGAGTCTGAGCTCAAAGGTATAGAGATCTCTAACGGTGTATACAAGACCAAGAACGGCGGCGGACGTGTACTTCCTATCACAGAAGTTGTACCTAAGACCGAGTTCTTCGATTACGAGGCAAAGTACAATGGTGCCGTTGAGGAGATAACACCTGCCCGTCTGTCAGAAGACACCACACGCAGAGTACAGCAGCTCACCAGTGCCATATACGACATACTCGGTGCAAGCGGTATCATACGTATTGACTATATCATATCAAACGAAGGTGGTGTTGATGTCATCAACCTTCTCGAAATCAACACAACTCCAGGTATGACAGCAACAAGCTTTATACCACAGCAGGTGCGTGCAGCAGGTCTTGAGATGAAGGACGTGCTCACAGAGGTTATCGAAGACAAGCTCCCATCAGACGAGGAATAAAGACCACAAGATTATGACAATCCACGACTTTGATGATATACGCCCATACGGTGAAGGCGAGATGAAGGAAGCCTTCGAGTCGCTTCTTGCCGACCGCAAGTTCTCACATATACTCAAGGGCATAGTGCCATGGCTGCCAGCAGGTGTGCGCAATGGTGTGCTCAGAATGATGTTCTGCGGTATCAAGACCCCGCTCGACTTCCAGAAGCGATACATGAAACCTATGGTATATCATGTGCTCAACAAGTGCTCTACAGGTCATTCGAGCTATTTTGACCCATCGCTCCTGCACGACCACAACTACACGTTCATGTCCAATCACCGCGACATCGTGCTCGACTCCGCCATACTGGATGTCATGCTTATAAAGGCTAAGTTCTCTACGACAGTCGAGATAGCAATAGGCAACAACCTGCTGATCCACGAGTGGATACGTACGCTTGTAAAGATGAACAAGTCGTTTACGGTCAATCGAGGACTCACTCCTAAAGAGATGCTCAAGAGTTCGATACACATGAGTCAGTACATGCACTTTGCGGTCAACGACAAGCACGAGAACATCTGGATAGCCCAGCGAGAAGGTCGTGCCAAGGACTCAAACGACCGTACACAGGACAGCGTGCTCAAGATGATGGCAATGGGAGGAGAAGGTTCTGTCATCGACCGCATCAAGCACATGAACATCTCTCCACTCAGCATCTCGTACGAATACGACCCTTGTGACTACCTCAAGGCGATGGAGATGCAGTGCAAGCGAGACATTCCTGGATGGAAGAAGAGCAAACAGGACGATCTTGACAACATGAAGATAGGTATATGGGGACAGAAAGGTCATGTTCACTATCATGCAGCGCCATGCATCAATCCATGGCTCGATACACTTGACCCTACACTACCAAAGGCTGACATCTTCCGTCTCATAGCAGAACATATAGACTCGGAGATACACCGCAACTACAAGCTCTATCCAGGCAACTATATCGCTGCCGACATACTACGTGGCGAGTCCATACGCTCCAGTCACTATACCGATAAGGACAAGGCACAGTTTGACGCATATCTCAACAAGCGCATAGCACTTATCAAAATCGACAACCCTGACGTGCCATTCCTCAAGGAGAAGATACTTACAATGTACGCCAACCCTGTATACAATCAAGAAGCCGCACTCTCATGAGCACAAAGCACATCCTCATATCAGCATCAGCAGTCGCACTCTTGTTGACATCAACAGCGATGACATCATGTTCGGACGATGACGACTCACCATCATATCCTAATGTGGTGAGCGACTTCGTATGTGCACATACAAATGCCGATGGATACATCAAGACCATCACTACAGACAAGGGGGATACATACAGCGTGCAGCAGTCCATACATGCCAAGACTGCAGACTCTACATACAGATGTGTGTCTGACTACAGCATAGACCATGACGGCAAACTGCATCTATATGACCTGCAGCACATATTCTCCGCACTGCCCCACCCTTACGCCGAGGAACTGGCATCCATCAAGCATCCGTTGCATATCGTCAGCCAGTGGCAAGTGAAAGGATATATCAATCTGGCATTAGGCATTATGACTCATGATGACGGCACTCACACGTTCGGATTCTGCGAAGACTCCGTCACCACAGACAAGGGAGGTACAAGGACCGTGCACGTCAGTTTGTTGCACAAGCAACCAGAGGGCGACATCGAGGCATACACCAAGCGTACGTACCTCAGTATGCCACTCATCAGATACACAGGTCTGTACGAACACCTCTCATTGTCCATCAACACTTACGACGGCATTAAGACGTTTAAGTATGATATAGAGGACAAATAACTCGCACATATAGGGTACAAATAGCCCTCGTGCATATCGTCACAATACAGCAGATGCCCTGAGTACCGCCACGTACTCAGGGCATCTCTCATTATGTCATAACTTACCACTTATACCAACGCTTATAGTCCACATGTTGGTACATTGGCGCTTTTGTCACATTGGTATCAACATCTTTGCCAAGCAAGAATCGGTCGACAAACGCCTCCACTTCAGGACGCTGCCCATCAGGCAACTGGCAATGTCCATGCTGGTCCTGGAAGGAGAAACCCATGCGGTCTTCTATACCAAATCGCCTCCATACCTCTCGTGCCGCCTGACAGGACACATACCCAGATTCATCTGCGAGCCATTCGTAGTCAGGATTGCCGAGTACGAGAAGGGCACGAGGAGCTACGAGAGCGCATAGTTCGTGATGGTCTATAGGCAGTCGCTTTACGTTGTCTTTCTCAAAGTCCTTCATGCTCTCCATAAACCACGAATAGTTGGTACGTCCCAGCGTCTCCACATTGCCAAGCGTCTCAGACACTCTCCATGCTGCGGCACCACCGCCACCTGGCTCCTGTGCTATCGTCAATGCTATACGCTCGTCAAGAGCACCTGAGAAGAGTGCCATCTTGCCGGCAAACGAACATCCAGACACTGCCAGATGCTTTGTGTCTATACGGCTCGCTGCACCTACCATCTCCAGACCGTCAATGATGCGACTCACGCCCCATGGCCATGCAGAGTACGAACCCACATGGACGAGGTCTGGATATATGCGATTGTACGGTTCGGTACCACGCTTTTGAGTATGGCTCATGACCTGAGTGAAGTCATACCTTATCATTGCTATGTTCCTGTTTCTGAATATATCTGCTGGCAGACTGCCACTGCCCATGCCTATACCGATAATGGCAGGAAACGGTCCTTGAGCATCCTTAGGATATGTGATAGAGGCACGTATCACAAGAGTCTCACCATTATTATGCACCTTGACCACCAGAGTGTCGCCATCCATCTGCGCCTCCATCTGACTGCGGTCCACAGATGGCTTGACGCCTATCTCATAGTGCTGCAACATGGCGATGATCTCGTTACGGCGCGCTTCCCAGTCTGCAAACCCCTTGACTCTGCCCTTGCCTGATGCCCACACAAATGGATCAGGCAATAGCGGATCAGCCTTCAGTTTGCTGAGAGGCAACATCTGCGGAGCCTTAGCACCAGCACCCGTATTCTCCTTGTCGTACACCAACGGTATGGTCGTCTGCGCCATACACAAGGCACTACACACCATAGTAGCACCCACACAAATAAGTTGTCTCAAATGGTCTTTCATAACTGTATCTCCTTATTATTTGTCTTGCTTTGCAAAGATAATAAGAATAGAACAAAAGGCATAAACAACTCCATACAAAGTACAATAAAAAAAGGTGACAATATACAATTAGGCACATAATCTATTGGCTTTGCCATCAGCATACTCCTCCCCTAAAGTAGGGGAGGTGGCTGAAAGCCGGAGGGGTATTAGTAACTTAATGACAACTTAGCTATATGCACACAAAGTATGTAATACCCCCTCCCCCTTCGGGTACTCCCCCTACTTTAGGGGGAGAGTGCCATCCGGACGCTTGGACTATGAGGTGTGCCAAAAAGTATATCATTACCTAAAAAAAAGGCCGTGCAGTCGTTATCATTCTAACGACCACACGGACAATTATCATCGAACGTACGTCGAGCGTTGATCGAACGTATGTCTAAGCTTTAACGAACGTATGTCTAAGCTTTAACGAACGTATGTCTAATTTGTACCTTTCCTTACGACCAAAAGTTATTTGCCCGCACGTTCCAGTCCACCCTTTAGCCACTTCATAAACTTGGCAACGTCTTCGTCATACGAATATGCTGGTGCCAATGGCTGCCCCTTAGCATCAAGGAGCACATAGAACGGCTGGGCATTTGCCCCGAACTTATGTGCCTGCAGATAACTCCACTTATTGCCCACAGTGCGCAGTCGCTCACTCTTTCCCGCCACTGTCACATCGATAGGTTCGGGTAGACGGGTCTTCTCATCAACATACAACTGTATGAGCACATAGTCTTCGTTCATAATCTTTGCCACTGCAGGGTCTGTAAATACCGCTGCCTCCATGTTACGACAATTTACACATCCATAGCCCGTAAAGTCTATCATCACAGGCTTGTCATGCTCTGCCGCATACTTCATGCCTTCGTCATAGTCTGTAAACTGTGGCTTAACCTCTTCTGGCATGAGGTTGAAGTCTTGTGTCTTCATTGGTGGAGCAAAGGCACTGATCGCCTTGAGAGGCGCTCCCCATAGTCCTGGCACCATATATATGGCAAATGCAAACGATATGACAGCAAGGAAGAATCTCGGTACAGATGTCTTTGGGCGTACTATGACATTGCCCTCATCATCGTATTCGTCTTCGTCATGAGGAAACCTTATCCAGCCTATGAGATAGGCACCAAGCAATGCAAACAGCACAATCCACAGCACGAGGAATGTCTCTCTGTCGAGTATACCCCACTGATATGTAAGGTCTGCCACAGAGAGGAACTTGAGCGAGAATGCCAGTTCGACAAATCCGAGCGTCACCTTCACCACATTCATCCATCCGCCACTCTTAGGCACGCTCTTCAGCAGAGTTGGAAACAAGGCAAACACTGTGAATGGCAAAGCCAACGCTATAGCAAAGCCAAGCATTCCTACCACTGGTCCCACGATGCTGGATGTCACAACTTCAACGAGCAGAAATCCTATGATAGGACCTGTGCAAGAGAAACTGACAAGCACGAGCGTAAATGCCATGAGGAAGATACTGATGAGACCCGTAGTACTATTTGCCTTGCTGTCAACGGCATTGTTCCACTTGGCTGGTAATGTTATCTCAAAACCACCGATGAATGATGCTCCGAATAGCAACAGCATGAGGAAGAATATGATGTTAAATACAGCATTGGTTGCAAGGTCATTGAGAGCGGAGGCTCCGAATATGAGTGTTATGACCAGACCAAGCGTCAAGTATATGACCACGATGCTGACACCATAGAGTATTGCATCACGCAGTCCGCGCTTCTTTGCCGCTGCAATCTCTTCGGCAGAAGACTTGCGTGTAGTGCCACGCTTCATGAAGAAGCTCACTGTCATCGGGATGATTGGCCATACGCAAGGAGTGACCAATGCGAGCAGTCCGCCTATGAATCCCAATGCAAATATATACCATAGCGATGCGTCGCCATCTGCAGATGCTCCGACACCACTCATGTCTACTGGTGCCCAAAGGTCTGAGGCACCGTCCACTTCTGCAATAC
>JAZLKQ010000049.1:0-1160 GCA_045597745.1 Bacteroidaceae bacterium
CACCATCATCCACATCAAGGATCTCAAGCCTGCCACTGTATACTACCTCCGTCCATACGCCATGAACAAGACTTACACTGTAGCATACGGTGACGAAGTCAAGATTGTGACCCATCCTAAGGGCACATGCGTCGGCACATGGGACGGCGGTGCACCTGACGAGGCTGCCAATACTCGTTGTCGCAACGCCATCAGTGAGACTATCGAGTACTTCAACCAGTGGACTGGTATCAAGGGATTTACACTTAGTGGACACTATGGCTCAGCTACACCAACTGCCGACTGTTCGTATGGCGGATGGATGCGCATCGGCCCTAATGCTGGCAATCAGGCTATCGGTACCGTCATACACGAGACTGGACATGGTGTAGGTGTAGGTACTCAGGCACGTTGGGCTGACAAGAACGTCCACGACTGGGTATGGAAAGGTCGCGAGGCTAACGACATTTATCATTTCCTCGAGAATAAATACACCAGCGAATACGTCATGGTGGGTGACGGTACACACGGCTGGGGACAGAACTCTACATACGACTGGTTTGTCAATGGTGCAGACAAGGACAAGCACACAGAACTCCAGTATATCGGAGGCTGTGTACTGCTCTACGGTCTCTTCATCGACGGTCTCTGCCCTACAAACGGGTATTCAAACGGTATAGCAGGATATACTTACAACTTCGATTCTGACAAGAAGTACTACATCAAGTGTAAGGACACTGACCGTGGTCTCATTAGCGGATTCCTCTATCAGCGTAATGCTACTGGCGTGGCATGGAACGAGTTTAATGCTGACGAAATAACTGACGATGCAGCATGGTACCTCGAGTATGTACCTAGTACAGGATACTATAGATTCAAGAACGCCGTCTCTGGCAAGTACCTCACACACTCTACTACAGGTACCAGCGTCACACTCAAGACCACATCATCGCCAAGCAATACAGAGAACTTCCAGCTCATGCCAGACCGCACTGATGTGACTATCGGCAAGGGTACTGACAAGGTGACAACACACGGCTACTGGTTCACTTGGAACAGCTCTGGCAACAAGGCAATGCAGGCGGGTGCAATGGGCAAGGTCACAGGCTACGGTGGTATATCAATCGCCAACTTTGTCTACTCTGACGCCGCAACTGCACAGCAGTGGATCATCATCAGCG
>JAZLKQ010000050.1:0-5431 GCA_045597745.1 Bacteroidaceae bacterium
GGTATAGGTGGCGGTGGCGCTGGTGCTGGAGGTGGTGCCGCTGGAGGTAGCGGTGCATCACAAGTCAATAAGACCTACGCATCATCTACAGAACCCAACGCTTACGGATATGCTTCATCTGCTTCTGGCTATGGCCAAGGAGCTGTCAATGGTAAAGTCAATACTGACGCCAACCCACGTGACGGAGGCGCCATCTCAAATGGTGCCTTCCAGCGATTCGGTGGTTATGGTGGCGAGATAGGCGGGAAGGCAGGTGCAATGGGCGGTAATGGTTATACATACGTACTCGACGGCAGGGTAGACATCACAGGCGCAACTATAGGCAACAAGATATTGCTGTCTGAGGCGCCATCTACTCTTGACGTCAACATCAAGCTCAACAACCAGAATGACGAGCCTGCTGACTATATCACGGCAACCATTGGTGAGATAATGCCTAAGGTGCAGAAGCCTACGCGTGGAGGATATGAGTTTATGGGATACTACACCGAGCCTAACGGACGAGGTACACAGATATACGATCCTGACGGCAATGCGGTAGACGATAAGCGATGTGACTATGTACAGAACGACAACCCTGTGTTGTACGCTCACTGGATACTCATGACATATACCATCACATGGCATTACAAGTACTTCGACGGCTCACAGGGCATGGAAGTCATCGTGCCTGATGCAGAGAGATGCAAGTCTGCCAATGTCGTACTACGTCTCAATGACGGTACGACACACCAGTTCCTCATGTCTGTAGCTCCTGTCGAGAGCCAGATAGAGATAGACAAGACTGTCGTGCTTCGTGATGTCGTATCTACTGACATATTCAACAAGATCGTGTCTGTACAGAGCGTCGATCCTATCCAGCCTGCCGGTACTGAGTCTGACGTCGTGCAGATCAGCCTCGACTACATGACGGAGTCATCAGCGTCGATATTCTACGACCCTACACGATATATGGTCAAGTGGAGTGTCAATGTCAACAGCGACAAGAAACCAGAATATCTGCTCATCAACGTCAAGAGAGGGGTGAGCAGCACTACATCCGATGCATCGATGGACGGAGAAGACCCTACACGTTACTCCAACCTGAGAATACGTGTCAATGCAGACGGTACATACGATGGCTCTGCCATATTGAGATACCAGGACGACAACGACAGCAAGTACTACTACAGTCTTGAGGTAGTTGGAGCACGAGACGACAGCGGACACGACATCATCTTCAGTACACCTATCGTGTCGTTGGGCAAAACTGACGGCGTGATGTCATGCGAGAAGCCTGTGTCTGGACCTACCGTTCCTGAGCCAGCAAGGATAAGTCTTGCCCTGGACCTCGCCACACTGACATTTGACCCTAACGACGGTATACTTGGTGACGAGACTCCTGAGACTCTGTGGGACACGCCAAACACTGTGGTCAATATACCTGCATCATATACTGCAAGCCTCGCCAACTACACATACTATGGTTGGGGCGACACAAGGGATACGAAGGAAGATGGAGTACTGACATCAGTCAACATCGGTTCTGGGAAGACCATATATGCGGTATTGCTCGACAAGACACCACCAGAGATAATATTCGGTACGTACACTAAGGAGAGCACGGGTTATCAGATACCTGTCACTATATCTGACGCCATATCTGAGGACAACATCATGTACTATGCTCTGTATGACACCAATCCTGGCGACCCTACTATAGACGACCCTATATGGGAAGACGCCAGCAAGACGACCAAGAAGGCCCTGCCTCACGGACACTCGTCTACCGAAAGCGTGAAGTTTGACACCCAATCTGTAGTATACCTGCATGTCAAGGCAGTAGACGCTTCTGACAATGCGACTGTCGCTTCAAAGGAGATAAAGGTTGATACCAAGGCACCTGTAGTGACAGCTTATCCTAACATGGACGTATTCTGCAACACTGACGTAGTAGTGGATATGACTGATGATGTAGGTATCACTTCATACTCAGTGACCAACTATAGTGGAAGTTATACTGATATAACTGATGGCAAGACCTTCACACTGCAGAAGCCTGCAAGTGGAAGCGTAGACTACACCATCACTGTATCTGACGCTGCGGGCAACACGACCGTACGTACCATAACTGTATGGGCGGCCCATGACTTTGACAACGGCATAGACATGCCTGCAAAAGAGCCTACGGAGACAGGCGAAGGAAACTTCCGATACAAGAAGTGTCTGCATTGTAGCCATATCATACTCCTCAGAGGTAACAAGGAGGACGAGATAGACATCACCAATGAGGAACAGCGTGGCAGATGGATCATCCCTTCTGGTGCCGTGCTTATCATGAGCTATGGTAGTGGAGTTACAGACTATCCTCACTATGACGTTCTCGACTACAAGTCGTACATCAACGAGGCTATCACTACTGCCAACGCTACAGACGATGCAAGCGTAGTCAGAATAACAAAGAATACGGCTCTCGCTACAAGCGACCCAAGCTCTCCTGCTCTTGTCAACCCAACCAGCAAGTCTATGATATATCTTGACCTCAACGGCAAGAAGATAGTGACCGCTTCTGGCAATGACTGGACTAAGACCATAGCAGGACAGGCAAAGGTGACGATACTGCTTCGTGACAACGGCAAACTCCCATACGTCAACAAGTCGGTAGTGACAAGCACATCGCCTATACTCTACACACGCGAACTGACTGCTGTACAGGCAGGTACATGGCAATCGCTATATATCCCTATACCGTTTGCCACTCCAAACAATGATGACTATGCCATCGCCCAATACTCGTCAAGGCTGTCACGAAAGGATCCTGCTGCCAATGGCGAAGTGGTGATGAAAGTGGCTTATGTAGACGAAGGTACACGAATGGAGGCATATCATCCTCTCTTCATCAAGGCGGGTGACAATGGTACTGCCAAGACTATAGCTATCAGCGCCGTATCAGGCACTGCTCTCCCTGCTTCATCTGCATGGAACGCAAATACTCAGAATGCTGCCGGCGACGGGTTCGTATTCATGGGCGGTGTGGCCAACGACGCTCCATTGTCTGGTGCTAACGGCACTCCTAACTACTGGGTATTGCTCAACAACGGTACATTCTGGTGGGCGGCGAATGGTCAGCAGCAACGAGCTTACCGCTGGTACGTTCAGCCAGAAGAGCAACTCGCACACATACGATTCACAGCAATGGTTGACGACGAACCTACAGCCATAGATGAAGTGAGATCTGCATCTCTGTCTAACGAACTGAAGATATACACTATAGATGGTCGCAAGATCAACGCATCGGCACCACTTTGTAGAGGTATCTATATCATCAATGGCAAAAAAGTATTTATCAAGTAATTGACTATCATACAACAATGAATAAGAAACTATATAAGACTCCACAGACTATCTGCAAGTTGGCAAACATGAAGTCATATCTCCAAACTGAATCAATCAGGGAATATGACGCACAGAATGATGGTGAACCTACTGACAACCCCACGTTCGTAGACCAGGGAGCAAAACGTGAAGACGAGAATTATGGTTTTAATCCTTGGGACTTCTAACACATGTGAATGTCTTGCAGATGACTAATACTTGTCTGCAAGACGACATCACGTAGTATATAAATAGCCGGAGCGAAAGACGTATGCCTTCCGCTCCGGCTGTTTGTTTTGTCTGGTGTATGTGTATCAGTACCTACACCTTATTATATATGTACGACAATATTCGTGAGTATATATCAGAATGGGCTTTCCATGTCTTTGAGACGTGGATGATGTGCATCCTTCTCGGAAAGTATTCTTCCCTCTGCAGGTACACGCCAGTCGATGGCGAGGTCAGGATCATCCCAAGCTATGGCGCCTTCGCTCTCAGGTGCATAGAAGTTGTCACACTTGTACTGGAAGATAGCTTCATCACTAAGTACTGCAAAACCATGGGCAAAGCCTCGTGGCACGAAGAACTGACGGTGATTGTCCTCTGTAAGTTCTACTGCTACATGTCGGCCGTACGTAGGACTGCCCTTGCGTATATCTACCGCCACATCGAGTACCGCACCCTTGACAACACGTACGAGTTTAGCCTGTGTATATGGTGGTTTCTGAAAGTGTAGACCACGGACTACGCCTGCCACGGACTTGCTTTCATTGTCCTGAACAAATACCGTCTTGCAGACTTTCTCTTCAAATTCCTTCTGGTTGAAGCTCTCAAAAAAGTAACCTCGTGAATCACCGAACAGTCGTGGCTCGATGATCTTCACGCCATCTATCTCTGTATCTATTACGTTTATCATATTAACTATAGGGGGTGGATGTGTTTGTTATTCTTGTTAGTTTATTATCAGCACTTATGCATTACGCATTAGTCTAAAGCGTTGCAAATGTACATAATTCGGTCGACATTACGAAATGTTTACTTGTTTTTACTATCTTTGCACCCAAATCAATACACATTATATATAATATAGATATCATGAACAAAGTAGTAATATCAACTGATATAACCAAGGCTCTCACCGAAGCGGTGACAGGAGTGAAGCACGACAAGCTCTTTCTGCTGATGGACGAGACTACTCGTCAGCTTTGCCTGCCCGTAGTAGCAGACATCCCTTGCCTCAAAGATGCCATACAGATCGCTATTGGTGCGACGGACACCCACAAGACACTCGATACTCTGGCGTACGTATGGACGCAGATGCAGCAAGGCGGAGGTACCCGTCACTCTCTCATGGTCAACCTCGGTGGTGGCATGGTGACAGACCTCGGAGGATTTGCCGCAAGCACATTCAAGAGAGGTATCAAGTACATCAACATCCCGACGACTCTGCTCTCTATGGTGGACGCAAGCGTGGGAGGAAAGACAGGTATCAACTTCGGTGGACTGAAGAATGAGATAGGTGTATTCAATTCGCCAGAGACTGTCATCATCGACACATGCTTCCTACGTACTCTCGACCACGAGAATATCTGCTCTGGATATGCAGAGATGCTAAAGCATGGACTCATAAGCAACGACATGAAGATGTTTGCCCAACTGCTCAACTTTGATCTCATGTCGGTATCTGACCCTGAGAGCGACAAGCGCACGTCACTCCTCATACAACTTGGCGGTATGGTTGGAGAGAGCGTTGCTGTAAAGGAGCGAATAGTGACAGAAGACCCTTTTGAACATGGCATTCGCAAGGCACTCAACCTCGGACATACTGCAGGTCATGCGTTTGAGTCATGGGCATTGACCCGCAAACCATACCTGCATGGCTATGCCGTAGCATGGGGACTCATCTGTGAGTTGTACCTCTCAGCAACCAAGACTGGATTCCCTACCGACACCATGAGACAGACTGTACGATTTATCAAGGAAAACTACGGCACGCTTCCTATCACCTGTGACGACTACCCGGAACTCTTTGAATATATGACTCATGACAAGAAGAACACTGCCGGTATCATCAACT
>JAZLKQ010000051.1:0-5662 GCA_045597745.1 Bacteroidaceae bacterium
CCATCAGCATACTCCTCCCCTAAAGTAGGGGAGGTGGCTGAAAGCCGGAGGGGTATTAGTGACTTAAAGACAACTTAGCTATATGCACACAAAGTATGTAATACCCCCTCCCCCTTCGGGTACTCCCCCTACTTTAGGGGGGGAGAGTGCCATCCGGACGCTTGGACTATGAGGTGTGCCAAAAAGTATATCATTACCAAAACATAAGCGAGGTAAACGGCCGTCTTTTATATAAAGATATGTCGTAAGCCTTCATCTCTAAGTAGCCATAAATGCGGTAGGAGATGTGTGCCAAACTTACGTTTATAACTGGATACATAAAAACTTCATATCAGGTCATGAAAAGTGCAGAATATATAGAGAGCATCGAGATAAAGGCTCTGTGGAGAGGTGGACGACACATCAAGTGGACGCTTCGTCCCGACGTCAATATACTTAGCGGTATCAATGGCGTGGGCAAGAGTACTATCATCAACCACTCTGTGCGTGGTCTCAATCTTATAGACCAGGGGGTGATAACTCCTGACGCTGCCGCTCGCGAGGGTGTGGAGATAAAACTGTATCCTGAGGGAGCAAACTCTATGAAGTTTGACGTGATACGCAGCTTTGACCGTCCGTTGCTGCATAGTGACTTGCTGGAGAAGCTGGCGGACTCTCGTGTCAAGACCGAACTGGACTGGCAGATATATCGCTTGCAAAAGAGGTATCTGGACTATCAGGTCAATATGGGCAACCGTATCATCGAGCTCCTTACGAACGGCGGTGCGGATGGTCAGGCGCAGGCTGCACAGGTATCTATGCCAAAGGTAAAGTTCCAGAATATCATTGACGAACTCTTTCAGGAGACGGAAAAGACCATCGACCGTAAGAGCAACGAGATACAGTTTGTGCAGGGTGATGAGACGCTTACGCCATATCAGTTGTCTTCTGGAGAGAAGCAGATGCTTGTCATCATGCTGACGGTGCTTGTAGAGGACAATCAGCACTATGCTCTCATCATGGACGAACCTGAGATAAGTCTCCATATAGAGTGGCAACAGCAGTTGATCTCTCTCATACGTGAACTGAATCCTAACGTGCAGATTATCCTCTCTACCCATTCGCCAGCCCTTATCATGGACGGATGGATGGATGTGGTGACTGAGGTAAATGATATCAGCGATTAGATGACATTCGATGTGATGAGCCATGAAAGACCTTAAATCTAATGTGACGTCAAGGTATTGGGATGCCGCCAACAGGATGCGCCCCAAATACAAGAAGAGGAAGGTCATAGCATACGTGGAGAGCTATGATGATATCTTCTTCTGGCGTAGTATACTGTCCGAATATGAGACCGACTCGTTGAAGTTTGAGGTTGTGCTGCCTTCACGTACAAGCCTCTCCCGTGGCAAGAAGTCAGCCATGATGAATAGGCTTGGCAATAATCTTGGCACAAGTATGATAGCCTGTGTGGATGCGGATTACGACTACCTGATGCAGGGGAGCACGCCTTTCTCCAGAGATATGCTGTCCAACCCGTATATCGTCCATTCGTATGCATACGCTATAGAGAACTTTCAGTGCTATGCTCCAAGTCTGCACAATGTATGTGTGATGGCAACTCTCAATGACCGCCCGATATTTGACTTTGAGGCGTACCTTACTACGTATTCGGAGATAGTGTACGACTTGTTTGTCTGGAGTGTATGGATACATCGATATGAGCAAGCGAATGCATTCTCTCTTACAGCCTTTGCCAATGTTGCAAGCGTCAACAAGCTCAATGTGTTCAACCCTATGGAGGCACTTGACAAGCTGCGCCATGCAGTCAATCGCAAGATGGCGTGGCTGCAAAGGCAGTTTCCACAGGCAAAGGGCAAGCTCAAGCCGCTGAAGGCAGAGCTTGAGAGACTGGGCGTAACACCTTCTAACGTGTATCTGTACATCCAAGGACATCATCTGATGGACAATGTGGTGATGACGGTGCTCAATCCTGTATGCAATATATTGAGACGTGAACGAGAGAAGGACATAAAGCGGTTGGCAGAGCATACACAGCAGATGGACAACGAACTGTCGAGTTACCAGCATAGCCAGTGCTCGGTGGAGTCTATGATAAGGCGCAATACGGCATTTCGTTCGGCATTGCCTTATCGTATGCTACAGGACAGAGTGAAGCGTCTGGTGGATATGATAGAGGGACGGAGTGAAGCGCATGAAGATGCTCTGGAAGACGGGGCGGACGTGAATGACAATCCGACAGGAACTTCAAAAACTTAGGTTTCTATAGCTCTCAATGACTTGAAAACTAATACAATCTATGGTAAAAATGCGTCATCTTGCACAAAACTCTACATTTGTAACCAAAAGATTTGCAGATAATAAGGAAATATAGTAAATTTGCACTCGAAATGGACGGAGGGGACTTGAAAAAAGTTTCCTCCTTTTTGTAACCCATTTGTAAGAATATATGATTGATAAGAACAAGGTGAAATCATTGGTCGACGAGTGGCTCGAAGGCAAGGAGTATTTCCTCGTTGACGTTATCGTGAGTGAACAAAACAAGATTGTAGTGGAGATTGACCATAAGGATGGAGTATGGATCGATGACTGCTGCGATCTAAGCAAGCACATTGAGGCAGGGTTTGACCGCGAAGTGGAAGACTTCGAGCTCGAAGTAGGTTCTGCGGGTATTAGCCAGCCATTCAAGGTCGTGCAGCAATATATCAACAGCATAGGCTATGATGTAGAATTGCTGACAGCAGACGGGCAGAAGATGGAAGGCGTGCTCAAGGACGCTGACGAAGAGGGATTTGTGCTGGTGAGAGAAGTGAAGCAGAAGGTGGAAGGCAAGAAGAGACCTCAGCTTGTGGAAGTGGAGAATGCATTTAAGTATTCCGACGTTAAGTGGGTGAAGGCTTTGATAGACTTCAAATAAGTAGAAAGATAATTAATAACATAAATATATAATGGCAACAAAAAAGAAAGAACAAATAAACCTGATAGAGACTTTTCAGGATTTCAAAGAAACAAAGAACATTGACCGTCCTACATTGGTCAGCGTACTTGAGGATTCATTCCGTAGTGTATTACAGAAGCAATTTGGTTCTGACGAGAACTTTGACGTAATCGTAAACCCAGACAAGGGTGACTTCGAAATATATCGCAACCGTGTGGTTGTTGCTGATGATGATGTGCAGAATGAAAATGCAGAGATTTCTCTCTCTGAAGCACAGAAGATAGACGAAGACTTTGAAATCGGGGAAGACGTACCAGACAAGATTAACTTCCCCGACTTTGGCCGCCGCGCTATTCTCAACCTTCGTCAGACCATGGCTTCAAAGATACTCGAGCTTGAGCACGACAACCTTTACAATAAGTATATGGATAAGGTGGGCACAATCATTAGCGCTGAAGTATATCAGATATGGAAGCGTGAAGTGCTTCTCCTTGATGACGAGGGCAATGAGCTTCTGCTGCCAAAGAGTGAGCAGATACCAAACGACTTCTATCGTAAGGGTGAAGCTACTCGTGCCGTTGTGCTTAGAGTTGACAACCTCAACAACAATCCAAAGATTATACTTAGCCGTACAGCTCCTGAGTTCCTGCAGAGACTTCTCGAGAATGAAGTGCCAGAGATTAATGATGGCCTCATAACAGTACGTCGTATAGCTCGTATTCCGGGCGAAAGAGCTAAGATTGCAGTAGAGAGCTATAATGACCGTATTGACCCTGTAGGTGCATGTGTCGGTGTAAAGGGTAGCCGCATTCATGGTATTGTACGTGAATTACGCAACGAGAACATCGATGTCATCAACTACACAAATAATCCTACACTGTTTATCCAGCGTGCACTTAGCCCTGCCAATGTATTGTCAATCACTCTTGATGATGAGAACAAGAAGGCTGAGGTATTCCTCGAGCCAGAGCAGGTGTCACTTGCTATCGGTAAGAATGGCCATAACATCAAGCTTGCAAGTATGCTGACTGGATACACTATCGATGTGTTCCGCGAACTTGGAGATGATGATGAGGCAAATGTGGATATTTACCTTGACGAGTTTAAGGATGAGATTGACGAGTGGATCATCGAGGCGATAAAGGGCGTTGGTCTTGATACAGCGAAGGCTGTAATTGATGCTCCTCGCGAGATGCTTATTGAGAAGGCAGACCTTGAGGAAAGCACAGTAGATGAGGTGCTTAGTATTTTGAAGGCAGAATTTGAAGACTAAAAGTTATATATGGCAGTAAGACTTAATAAAGCAATAAAAGAATTGAATGTAGGACTTAACACCGTGGCAGAGTTCCTACAGAAGAAGGGTATGCCTCTCGAGGATGCATCACCTAACGCAAAGATCACGGATGAGCAGTATCAGTTGCTCATGAATGAATTTGTCGCCGATAAGAAGAAGAAAGAAGAGACAGATCAGGTAAATATCGTCCGCAAAAACCACGGCAAGGACAAGAAGGCTAATCGACGTGAGCAAGAAAAGTCTGTGCAGACTATATATCGTCCAGAGGGTGAAAGTAAACAGCAAATAAAGATTGTTGGTAATATCAATGATCTCAACAAGGCTACTCAAAAGCCAGCAGTTGAGCCAAAGCCAGTTGTAGAGGATAAGCCGGCAGTCGAGTCAAAGCCTGCACCAAAGCCTGTTGCAGAATCTCCTAAGAAGGAGCCTGAAGCTACCGTTGCCGAACAGCCAAAGCCTGAAGCAGTGGTGGAGAAGAAGCCTGAGGTTGTGGCAGAGCCAAAGCCAGCAGCTACTACTAACGTCAAGGATAGCGATAGCGGTGTATACAAGGTACAGACACCAGAGTCTCCATTGAACTTCCGTGTTGTTGGAAAGATTGATCTCGGAGCCATCAACGACAAGACACGCCCTCAGAAGAAGTCTAAGGAGGAGAAGAAGAAAGAACGTGAGGAGAAAGAACTTCTTCGCAAGGGTGGCAAGAACAATAACGCTACGGGCGGAGGACAGAAGCCTAATGGTGGCAATGGCGATGGACAGAAGAGGAGACGTCAGCGTATCAACGGCAAGGAGAAGGTCGATGTCAATGATGTCGTCAATCAGCAACAGCAGCAGAAGAAGAATGGTAAGGGTGGTGCAAACAAGCCAAACCCTAACCAGCACAATAAGCCAAACAATCAGCAGCAGGGTGTTGCTGGTGGCAAGAAGAAGAACAAGAAAGGTCAGCAGAATAATCAGCAAAAGCAGCCTGAAGCTGTTGGAGAGGACTTCTCTAAGCAGGTAAAGGAAAACCTTGCACGTCTTACTTCTAAGCAACTCAAGAGTGGTGCAAAGAATCGTCGTGACAAGCGTGACCGCCGTCGTCAGGAAGCTGAGGAGGTAGAGACTTCAGAGAGCAAGGTACTCAAGCTTACAGAGTTTGTGACAGCCAACGAGCTCGCTACCATGATGAACGTGCCTGTCACTCAGGTCATTGGTACTTGTATGTCAATAGGCATGATGGTATCTATCAACCAGCGTCTGGATGCAGAGACTATCAACATCGTGGCAGAAGAGTTCGGATTCTCAACAACATACGTTAGTGAAGATGTGTCAAATGCAATCGAAGAAGTTGCAGATGCAGAGGAAGATCTCGAGTCAAGAGCTCCTATCATCACTGTGATGGGACACGTAGACCATGGTAAGACATCACTGCTCGACTATATCCG
>JAZLKQ010000052.1:0-2981 GCA_045597745.1 Bacteroidaceae bacterium
CATCATGAGTGACTTCACATAGTCCTCGTCAGTACGTATCGAAACATTGTCCACATTGCTGTGTGCAAATGTATCGGCAAGCACCTTCTGATTCTTATTCCACCACTCTCTATGCGCAAGGCGTACACTCTTGGAAGACGAATCAACATACAGCTCATGCCCAGTCTCAAGATCACGCAGCTTGAGTATACCTACATCGGGCAGGTCTACCATACGCTGGTCATATATCTGCAGAGCCACGACATCATGTTTGCGATTGGCTATGGTGAGCTCGTTTGCAAAATCCTTCTTGTCAAAGAAGTCGCTCAACACAAATACAGTACATCTCTTCTTGATGGCGTTTGTCATATACTGTATAGCCTGACCAATATCTGTACGCTGGCTCTCTGGCTTAAATGTAAGCAGTTCACGTATGATGAAGAGTATGTGCTTCCTTCCCTTTTTAGGCGGAATGAACTTCTCAACCTTATCAGAGAAGAATATCACTCCTATCTTGTCGTTATTCTGTATTGCGGAGAAAGCAAGAGTGGCAGCTATCTCTGTAGCCATCTGTCGCTTAGTCTGGACAGAAGTACCGAAGTCAAGACTACCAGACACATCGACCATCAGGATGACAGTAAGTTCACGCTCTTCTTCAAATACCTTGACGAAGGGCTTGTTGAATCTCGCTGTCACATTCCAGTCTATGTCTCGAACATCATCACCATACTGATACTCTCTCACCTCCGAGAATGCCATACCTCGACCCTTGAAGGCTGAGTGATATTCACCAGCAAAGATGTTGTTGCTCAGACCACGTGTCTTGATTTCTATCTTTCTGACCCGCTGCAATAACTCTTCTGTCTCCATTATGGCACTTCTACCTTGTTTAGAATCTTGCTGACAATTTCTTCTGAAGTCACATTGCTTGCCTCTGCCTCGTATGTAAGGCCAATACGATGGCGAAGTACATCATGAGCAACAGCACGTACATCTTCTGGTATAACATATCCGCGACGCTTGATAAATGCATAAGCTCGTGAAGCCAAAGCGAGATTGATAGATGCACGAGGTGATCCTCCAAATCCTATCAAGCCTTTGAGTTCCTTAAGATTGTACTTCTCTGGGTATCTTGTAGCAAATACTATATCTGCAATGTACTGCTCAATCTTCTCGTCGAGATATACGTCTCTCACCACCTTGCGAGCTTCCTCTATCTCCGCTGTTGTCATGACAGGACGAATAGTCTGCTTCTCCCCAGTGATATTCTGACGGATAATCTTCTTTTCCTCCTCAAGTTTAGGATAGTCGATGACAACCTTGAGCATAAATCGGTCTACCTGTGCCTCTGGCAATGGATATGTACCCTCCTGCTCAATAGGGTTCTGAGTAGCAAGTACAAGGAAAGGCTTTGGAAGTTCGAATGTATTTGTGCTTATAGTGACTTGACGTTCCTGCATGGCCTCAAGCAGAGCACTCTGAACCTTTGCCGGAGCTCGGTTGATCTCATCTGCCAATACAAAGTTGGCAAATACAGGACCTTTCTTTGACACAAACTGACCGTCCTTCTGACTATATATCATAGTACCGATGACGTCAGCTGGCAAAAGGTCAGGGGTAAACTGAATACGACTAAACTGTGCATCGATAAGTGATGCGAGTGTCTTGATAGCCTTTGTCTTAGCAAGACCTGGTACACCTTCGAGGAGAACGTGACCGTCGGACAAAAGACCAATAAGCAATGATTCGACAAGATGTTTCTGACCAATGATGGCCTGATCCATACCTGTCATGATGTTTGTAACGAAAGTACTTTGACTCTCGATTCGTGCGTTCAACTCACGAATATCAATTGATTCTGCCATTATTATCTAATATTTCGAAAATATCTGTATTACCTTATTATATATAATTAAAGTCCGAAAGTGAACTGACTTATTTGTTCTAAATTAAAACTCTTCCCTGTGGCTGTAAAACTATACCTTATGGCATGATGAGCACCATACCGTCACGGATTGAGTTCTTGTTCTTTATATCATTAGCCTTAATGATTGCCTGTACCGAGTCAGGAGTGCCATAGAACTTCACTGATATTCTTGTCAAGAAGTCGCCCTTCTCTACTGTATACGTCTTTTTACCCTTGACATTTGGCTTAGAGTCTTTCTTAGCATCATCTTTCTGTTGTTCTACGTCCTTCTTTTCGTCTTTCTTATCAACATTCTTGTCAGACTTGTCGTCATCTGACTTCTTCACGTCCTTGTCTGCAGACGAAATCTTATCAGCCTTTTCTTCATTTGCCTCCGGCTTAACTTCTTCTGCAGAAGGTTCTGCAGTTTGAATCTTGTCAGTGGCGTTATTGTCTGCAACAGCTGTGACCTCCTGCTGATTATCGGCGACAACATCTACAGAGTCATCTGGTTTGTTAATAAACAATATCGCTACCACTATAATAGCTGCGGCAATGCCAAACCACAACCACCACATCCACGACTTATTCTTCTTCTCTTCTTCTTTGTTGACAACCTTGCTGTCATCTTCTGATACAGGTGGTGTAGACTCAGCCTTTCCCTCTATTACAGGCTCAGGTTTCTCTTCAACAGAAGATTCTTCAACCGATTCTACAGAAGCAGGTTCTGTTGCCTCTGATTCTGTTGCTGCAGGTTCTTCGACAGCTTCTTCTGATGAAACTGCCCCTACGCTACTGATGATAGCAGGTGCTTCATCTTCCTCTACAATATCTTGAGAAGCATCATCTACAAGTGCTTCTGCAACAGTTGCAGGCTTCTCTACTTTTGGAGCAGCCATTGCCTTTGTGGAAGTCTCAAGTTTATGCACAAGGATTATCATGCGCTCCACCTCTGCCTCAGCATCTTCAAGCTGCTGACGAGATTGCTTCACTCTCTGACGGGCATCCTCGAGTTGCTGCTTTGCATCCTCTATACTTTCTGGTGTGGAAATTATCTGCGTAGATGCCAATTCAGAAGATGGAACAAAAGAAATTT
>JAZLKQ010000053.1:0-6993 GCA_045597745.1 Bacteroidaceae bacterium
TGATATCGTAGTCATCTGTTCTTCAGACGATGAATACGCAGAATATGCAATCCCAGCATATCAGTATCTCAATGGTCGTGCTATGTACGTAGTTGCTGGTGCTCCTGCTTGTACAGAAGACCTCAAGGCTGCTGGCATCGAGAACTTCATCAATGTTCGTTCTAACCAGCTCGAAACACTTAAGGCTTATAACGCTAAACTCGGTATCTAATTATGGCAAGAAAAGATTTTAATTCAATTGATATCTATGCTGGCATTGAATCAAAGAATGGTCAGCAGTGGCAAAAGGAGAATAACATTTCTGCCAATTGGAGAACACCAGAGCAGATTGACATTCAGCCAGTATATACAAAGGAAGACCTCGAAGGCATGGAGCACCTTGACTTTGCAGCAGGTATTCCTCCTTATCTCCGTGGTCCTTACTCAATGATGTACCCATTCCGTCCATGGACAATCCGTCAGTATGCAGGTTTCTCTACAGCAGAAGAATCAAACGCATTCTATCGCCGTAACCTCGCTTCAGGACAGAAGGGACTCTCAGTAGCATTCGACCTCCCTACTCACCGTGGCTACGACCCAGACAACGCTCGTGTTATCGGCGACGTTGGTAAGGCAGGTGTATCTATCTGCTCACTCGAGAACATGAAGGTTCTCTTCGCAGGTATTCCATTGAACAAGATGTCTGTGTCTATGACTATGAATGGTGGTGTGCTTCCAGTACTCGCATTCTATATCAACGCAGGTCTTGAGCAGGGTGCAAAGCTCGAAGAGATGGCTGGTACAATCCAGAACGATATCCTCAAGGAGTTCATGGTGCGTAACACATATATCTACCCACCAGCATTCTCTATGAAGATCATCGCTGATATCTTCGAGTTCACTTCACAGAAGATGCCTAAGTTCAACTCAATCTCTATCTCTGGTTACCACATGCAGGAAGCAGGTGCAACAGCAGATATCGAGCTCGCTTATACTCTTGCTGACGGTATGGATTACCTCCGTACAGGTGTAAACGCAGGTATTGATGTTGACGCATTCGCACCTCGTCTCTCATTCTTCTGGGCAATCGGTATGAACCACTTCATGGAGATTGCAAAGATGCGTGCAGGACGTCTTCTCTGGGCTAAGATCGTTAAGAGCTTCGGTGCTAAGAACCCTAAGTCTCTCGCACTCCGTACTCACTCTCAGACATCAGGTTGGTCACTCACAGAGCAGGATCCATTTAATAATGTAGGTCGTACTTGTATCGAGGCTATGGCAGCCGTACTCGGTCACACTCAGTCACTCCATACAAACGCTCTTGACGAGGCAATCGCCCTCCCAACAGACTTCTCTGCTCGTATCGCTCGTAACACCCAGATCTATATTCAGAACGAGACTAAGGTATGTAAGCAGATTGACCCATGGGCAGGTTCTTACTATGTAGAGACTCTTACAAATGACCTTGTGCATAAGGCATGGGAGCACACCCAGGAAATCGAAAAGCTCGGCGGTATGGCAAAGGCTATCGAGACAGGTCTTCCAAAGATGCGTATCGAAGAGGCAGCTGCTCGTACTCAGGCTCGTATCGACTCTGGTACTCAGACAATCGTTGGTACAAACAAGTATCGTCTTGATCATGAGGATCCACTCGACATTCTCGAGGTTGATAACACAGCAGTACGTCTCCAGCAGGAGGCTAACCTCAAGGAGCTCAAGGCTAACCGTGACGAGGCTGCTTGTCAGGCAGCTCTTGCAGAAATCACTAAGTGCGTTCAGGAATTCCAGGACGGCAAGAAGTCAGAGAACAACCTTCTTGACCTCGCAGTCAAGGCAGCTGGACTCCGCTGTACTCTCGGCGAGATATCAGATGCTTGTGAGGCAGTAGTAGGACGTTATAAGGCAATCATTAGAACTATCAGCAACGTGTACAGCTCAGAATCAAAAGGCGACAAGGCATTCGAAGAGGCTTGTGCCGCAACAGAGAAATTCGCTCAGGCTCACGGACGTCGTCCTCGTATCATGATCGCTAAGATGGGTCAGGACGGTCACGACCGTGGTGCAAAGGTAGTTGCAACAGGATATGCAGACGCAGGATTCGACGTAGATATGGGTCCTCTCTTCCAGACTCCAGAAGAGGCTGCTCGCCAGGCAGTTGAGAACGACGTCGATGTACTCGGCGCATCTTCACTCGCTGCAGGTCACAAGACTCTTATGCCAGCAGTTATCCAGGAGCTCAAGAAGCTTGGACGTGAGGATATCCTCGTAATCGGTGGTGGTGTCATCCCAGCACAGGACTACGACTTCCTCTATCAGGCAGGCGTTGCTGCAATCTTCGGTCCTGGTACATCTGTTGCCAAGGCTGCTCTTGAAATCATGAAGATTCTCAACGAAGACTAATATGATAATGGTTGTAAGGGTGTAAGGTTATTAGGTTTTATTGTATATACACCAACTATATAACCGAAATTACCACACAACTACAAACCGCACTTACTGTATAATTTAAGCCATCCGGGGTACAACTCGGATGGCTTTTTTTGCCGAAAAAACCAATTTATGAATAACGAATTATATTTATATGAATTATTAGTAGTATATTTGCAAGGATTTATACTATACAAAAAATAAAATGGCAAATAATACGTCTAAAAACCTTAATGAACAGAAGCCTTCTTTCGTCAGCGCCCCACCAAAGCCTGCAAAGAAGGAGACACGACCATTCTGCATACCTTCCAAGATAAGCACATTTTTGCCTTGGTGCTATGCACTCTTATTTGCAGTTCTTGCTGCATACTATCTCATCGGGCTTAACAGCGACACATTGTATATGGTTCAGGGACGCAACCTGTTCCAAAGCGGCATGGACTACTTCAACAGTTGCCTTGACCGCTCACCTGGCGGTTTTCTCTTTTGGGCAGGAACATACCTGACACAGTATTTCTACAATCCAACTGTAGGTGCGTCAATGCTGATAGCTTTGTGGATAGCAACATTCGTTGCAACAAAATACGCCTTCAACATGAAAGGTGCATGGACCATACTCGCTATCGTGCCACTCGTATGTCTTCTCTGCTCTGACATTCTCACAGGTTACTGGATATACTATCTCAAGCATCCTGGATATTATTTCACATCATCCATAGGATTATTTATCACTATGGTTGCGATACTCATTGGCAGAATACTGCCAGAGAAGCTCAAGCTTGTATGGCTCGCCGTATGGGGAATAGCATCATACTGTTTCATTGGTTGGTTTACACTTATAGGTACCGTATATATGTGTACAAATTTCATTCTCAACGACAAGAAGATGAAGATGAACACATATTTAATACTTGGAACAAGTGCAGCAATACTCATAATTGTTCCTTTGGCATTCCATCAGATATATCCCAACTGTCCACTTAACGAGGCTTGGTCAGCTGTATTCCCTATATTCTGGGCAGGTGATGACAAGTCACACATCTCTGAAGTTCCGTTCTATGTGATGGCTGTCATCCCACTCTTCTTCACATTTGTGGGAAAGAAGAATGAAAAGGACGATGCTATCTGTGGAAAGGACGCCTACGGAGCCGTTCTTTGTACAATAGCTATCATTGCAGGTTCTGTATATATAACAGACAAGGTAAACTTCGACGATTATAACTACCACGCAGAAATGCGTATGTACCGTGCCATAGAAGAACAGCGATGGAACGATGTTCTCTCCGAGATGACACAGATCCCAGGTGATGCAACCCGTGAGATGGTACTTTTCAAGAATATAGCTCTTGCAAACACAGGTCACCTTGGCGATGCCCTCTGTCGCTACAACAATATGGGTCAGGCACCTTATGCATACGATTCTCTTAAGATTCACATGGTACAGACCGCTGCACCTATTATATATTATTATCACGGAAAACTCAACTTCTGTACCAGATGGTGTATTGAAAATAGTGTAGAGTATGGATACAAGATACATGACTTGCAAAACCTCACTCGCTGTGCCATCATCAATGAGGAATGGGATGTAGCAAGGAAATATGTCGAGATTCTTAAGAAAACAACTTTCCACAAGGAATGGGCAGAACACTATGAGCCATTGCTCAAGAATCCGAAGCTGATAACAGACTATCACGAGTTTGATAATGTACGCGACCTATACAGCCACATGGGAACAACACTTGATGGTGACAATGGTCTTTGCGAGATGTATCTACTAAACTACTTTAGTAATACGATGAACAAGGATAGCAAATATCTTCAGGAAATGACATTGGCATACGCACTCATTCAGAAGGACATACAGCTATTCTGGCCACGTTTCTTCCTCTATGCCAACCTTCATAAAGGTGAGCCAATGCCAATCCACTATCAGGAAGCGGCATATCTCTATGGAACTCTTGAGCCACAAAACGTAGATATCAGAACACTCCCATTTGACAGGGAAAAAGTGATTGACCGATATGCTGGTTTCCAAAGTCTGTCACAGAAGTTAATGAACGAACAAAAGCAGTTCAATGGCGAGGTTGACGTTAAGAAGGTAGGAGAACTGATGAAAGCAGCATACGGTGATACTTTCTACTGGTTCTACTTCTTCTGTAGAGACGTAAAATCTTATTAGAAGGGAAAGAAAGGAAAGAAAAATTGGAATTTGAAATTATAAATTTGAAATTTGAAACTTGAAATTAGAAGTTTGAAATCACAAATTTGAAAATTAAAATTCTTTCTTTAACAACAGAAACTCTGAATTATGAAAAAGATATTATACATAGTCCTTACAGCACTTCTCGTTGCTTGCGGACACCCATCGGTTCCTACATCATTCACAAATGAGAACAGAGAGCCAAAGATATATCCAGACTATACAAACGTGACGATTCCTTGCAACATCGCCCCACTCAACTTTCTTGTTCAGGAGGAAGGTTCTGAGGCTGTGGCACGCTTCACCTTTGCCGGTGGCGAATACACATACGGAGATGGAACAAAGATTCTCATTGACGAGGACGAGTGGAAGGAGATGCTCGCCGCATCAAAGGGCAAAGATATCAAGGTTGAGGTATTTGCAAACAACAACGGAAGTTGGAAAGCATATAAGAGTTTCAACATCAGCGTTGCTGAAGAAGACATAGACCAGTACATCTCGTACCGTCTTATCCAGCCATCATACGTGGCATACGAAGATTTGACAATTAGCCAGCGAGATGTCACAACATTCGACGAAAGTGTCATTTATAGCAACATGGCTGTTTCTACAGAAAAGGATGGTCAATGTATCAACTGCCACTCATATCAGAACTTCAAGACAGACCACATGCTCTTTCACATGCGACAGGGCTTTGGAGGTACAATGATTGTTGATGGTGACAAAATCAAGAAGGTAGATCTCAAGACTGATTCCACTATCAGCGCAGGAGTATATCCAGCATGGCACCCAAGCCTTAATGTCATCGCCTTCTCAACAAACAAGACCGGTCAGTCTTTCCACACAAAGGACATTGCAAAGATTGAAGTTCAGGACACTGAGTCTGACCTTATCCTCTACGATGTAGATAAGGATGAGGTAAGCTATATCTCAAGAGAAGACAACGAGCTTGAGGTGTTCCCAGCATGGGCTCCCGATGGCAAGACATTATACTTCTGCTCTGCACATTTTGTATATACAGGAAGGAAAGACGGTATTGTCGCTGACTCACTTGTAAACGATACTACTCCTCCTATAGCCAAAGAGACTGAGATGATTCAAAGATATAAAGAGTGCAAATACGATATCTATAAGAAATCATTCAACACTTCCACCCATAAGTTTGGTGCAAGAGAACTTGTATATTCTGCAACAGCAAATGCGCAGAGCGCAACTCTCCCACGCATCAATGCAGATGGTCGCTACATGGCATTTGCAGAAGGAGGATGGGGATGCTTCCATATCTGGCATCCAGAAGCAGACATCAAGATTCTCGATCTCAAAACAGGAAAGAAGGTGAACACAGAACCTCTCAACAGCAAGAGAGCAGAGAGTTATCCTGTTTGGTCAAGTAATGGTAGATGGATAATGTGTGAGAGCCGACGTGATGATGGAAACTACACACGTCCAGTAATTGCATACTTCGACAAACAGGGCAAGGTTCACAAGGCATTCACGCTTCCTCAGAAGGACCCAGCTTTCTATACATTCTTCCTCAGGAGCTACAACCGACCTGAGTTCATGATTGAGAGTGTCAAAGTTTCTGCACAAGAATTTGCCTCTATCGCTGTAACAGAATCTCAGCACGCAAAGTTTGTCAAATAAACTAAATGAAGAAAATCAGACTAACATACTGTATAGCCATATTGTCGGCAATCATAGAGTATGTCCTACTGATGATGCATAGTGAATATCTGTTTGGATTACAGAGCCAGTCACTATTCATAAATGGACGAACCTTTATGACCGAGACAATAAGCCGTCACGGAATATGGACTTGGGTGGGATGCTATCTCACCCAGTTCTTCTATTTCCCGTGGTTAGGTACTCTCATGCTTGTAGCTATATGGACATTGTCATATCTATGCCTCACATATAGAGCAAGAAAATGGTACTGGACTGTTTTAGCACTCGTACCTATCATAGCCCAGTTCTTTGCAGTATCAACCTACGGATATTGGATGTACTACAGCAAAGAACCCGGCTATGTCTTCGCCCAAGCTGTTAGCATACTATGTTACTGTATTCTTTTCATGCTCGTTGATGTCATTGGCAGACGTGGATTTAAGTTCGCAAAATACGTACGATACGGAGGCTTTGCAACTATCGTAGTATGTATGCTAATTGCACGTCCTGTATTTAAGATATATTCGTGGACAATGCCAGAGAAGACATTCTATACAGAACTCAAAATGTACCGTGCCATAGATGAATGCAGATGGGATGACGTGATAGCAGAATCACAGACTACAGACCAACCAACCAATCTTATGGTTCTCTATAAGAATATAGCTCTGATGCATACCGACAGACTGACAGAGATGTTTACCACAAACAACTGTGGC
>JAZLKQ010000054.1:0-3801 GCA_045597745.1 Bacteroidaceae bacterium
AAGAAAAGCGCAAAGGTGATAAAAACTTACAAATAGGATTATCTTAGGCAATAATTTAGTAACAAATAGATACAACAAAATGGACAACAAGCAAGAATTTTTAGATCTACTGCGCTCTACCGAGAGAGAGGGAGTAGAGGAAGTGATTGAGGAACTGGAAGAGCTCGGATTTTTCAAGGCACCAGCAAGCACTAAGTTTCATCTCAACGAGGAAGGTGGGCTGCTACTGCATTCGCTCAATGTATGCAAGACTGCATTGAATCTCAGGAAAACCATGCTCGAGATGGACGACTCGCTATTGGAACTACTGCCTAAGGATAGCGTGATCATAGCATCTCTGTTACACGACACGTGCAAGGCGGACATATACAAGCCAACCATCAAGAATGAGAAGCGTAACGGTATATGGATAGAGGTGCCAGGATACAACGTCGACTACTCCAACTTCCCTTTAGGCCATGGAGAGAAGTCTGTGATAGTTCTGCTGCGCGCTGGATTGGACTTGACTGACGACGAGATCATGGCTATCAGATGGCACATGCACGCATGGGATCTGCCATTCCAGTCAAACGACATTAGGGGCAACTTCAATAAGGCAAAAGACACCTGCCCTCTCCTTACACTCGTACAAGCAGCAGATGGTCTCGCATCGCATCTGCTGGAACGCAAAGAGGCATAAGGCTTGTAGGAATGAAAGAAATTAATCAGAAATTTTCTTTCAACCTCCATCTTAGGACATCAAGGACATTATGATATTTAATGAACCTTAAATGGTCTCAAATGGATGCTTTCAACCTCCGTCTTATGACATCAAGGACATTATGATATTTAATGTACTTAAATGGTCTCAAATGGATGCTTCATATTATTTCCGGGTAATTAATGGACAATCTCTTTCAGTTAAGCCCTTAGTCATTATGGGGCAAGTACTATAATATCCCGAAATAAAACTATTGAGAACGGCGGTCACGTGTACATGCGTGATTGCCGTTCTCTTGTTTTTATGCCTCTTGGAGATTCATACAACTTCTACAGGCTCATGATGAATGTCTTTGTGGTTTTATGCAGAAGAGAGGCAAAAACTTGTAATATTTCATGCGAAACAGATGATTTATCAGTACAACATGCACTATGGTTCGGTAATTATCAGTACATTTGCCACATAATGTTTATTCACTAAAACTAACACAAATATCATGAGAATCGGTATTATCGGAGCAGGATGGATTGCCAACAAGATGGGCGAGACACTCCAACCACACCCAGAGATGAGATACGCTATCGCTGCAAGAGATATAAATAGAGCTGAGGCTTTTGCGGAGAAGTACGGGTTTGAGAAGGCCTACGGGTCGTACGAAGCACTCGTAAAGGACAATAATGTAGACCTGGTATATATTGCCACTCCTCATTCACATCACTACGCACACACAAAACTCGCTCTCGAAAACGGCAAGGCGGTACTCTGCGAAAAGGCATTCACCGCAAATGCCAGAGAGGCAAAGGAACTGCTTCAGATGGCAAAAGAGAAGGGGATATTCATCACAGAAGCTATATGGACGCGATATATGCCTCTCTCTATCAAGGTAAGGGAACTATGCGAAAGCGGCATCATAGGACGCCCAAGACTGCTCAACGCATCGCTTTGCTACCCTATGGAGTGGAAAGAACGCATAGTGAAACCAGAACTATGTGGCGGCGCATTGCTCGATCTTGGCGTATATTCCATCAACTTCGCACGTATGTACTTTGGTACGGACATTGCAGAGATACGTTCTCAGGCATGGAAAAACGAGCAAGGAATGGACATGAACAACGCCATCAGTATACTCTACAAGGACGGGCGCATGGCAAATATACAAAGTTCTGCCTGCTGCGTAAATGACAAGCAGGGCATTATCAGTGGCGAGAAAGGCTATATCATCGTCGACAATATCAACAATCCTCAGGTGGCGACTGTATACAACGAGGACGGCATCGCTATCGAGGAGCATCGCACACCAAAACAGATCACAGGATACGAATACCAGGTATATGCATGTGAAGAGGCTCTCAAGAACGGATGGCTCGAATCTCCATTCATGCCTCACGAGGAGACTCTCGCTATCATGCAGATGATGGACGACCTACGCAAAGAGTGGGGTGTCGTATATCCTATGGACTAAAGCCCTCTCACAACCTCCATACGCCCCCCTACAAGGCTAAAAACTCCCTTCCATGCACTATTGCACCAATATACAATAACCGAAGGAAATCGGGACTATATTTACATCATGCAATAGATGCTTCAAGATAGTTGATACAAATCATACGTATGATTAGGCTTAGACATACGTATGATCAAGCTTAGACATACGTATGATCAAGCTTGGAGATACGTATGTCTAAGCATGGTGATACGTATGATTGAGGCGAATCGAACGCATGATTAGCCTCAATCATACTTTTCTTTTAATATCATCCAACCGAAACCTGCATTTCCGAGTCCATATCGCTCAATAGTGACTCGACAGATATACTATGCCCATGAATGGCTATATTTGGGGCGTTTGAATTGAAGGTATACCAAATTATGTATCTTGTTTGTTAATTGCTCACCTATCGCCTCGACTTTAGCAATCTCTTATTACTTAGCAACTTAGAAGTAAGAAAATATTGAACAAACCTAATGTGTCGTTTTGTCAACTATAATAATCTATTTTGTTAATATTATTACTATTGTTTAACATTGTTAAATTATGCAAATAACAAACGCAACAACTAAAACTTACAACACCATAATGCACACAATCATTACACGACTTTACCTCACAACACTCAATAGCACAATCACAGGATGACAACACTATAGCAAACATGATTGTACCATTGTCAAGCTCAAATTATTCATGCTGCAAGCCTCAGAGCATCTCTTGTACTTATCACATTGAAACGTAACTGACCCAATCCACAACTCATACTGTGACCAACAGGTCACGTACAAAATCGCATCAACAAAAAAGCAACTGCACAAATACTAACAAATGAAAAAAATCTCACAGTCAGCAAAAAGCATAACTGTGAGATCTACGACCTGATGTTATCATGCAAACCACATCCCCATGACAACATATATATACATTATATTATATGTATACTATTTCCTTTCTCCACCTCTTGGAGAGAATGCCTCATAAGTACCATCATCAAAAAATATTCTGACCTCAACAATATTCCTCTTAGGATGATGCATCTGCATGAGGGTCTCCTTCACGATCTCTGCAGCAGACAATGAAGATCCGACCTGGATAGGAGAAGATGATTTGGAATGTATATTTGACGTCTGAGGCTTACGAGTGTCACCCGAGATCTCTGTGACGATATTTGCGAAAATATCTGTTGGCTCTGAAGAGTACAACGATGAAGTACGTGATGCGGAATCTCCACCAGAAGCTTCTGATGAAATATTAGAGGTACCAGTAGATGCATCACCGGAGTTACCACCAGCAGAACGATACATATCACCTATACCGTCATACACCCATTCAGGATTGAGATCTGGGAACGCTTTCAAAATTGCTCTAAAAGTCGAAAGGGTAGGATTGCTGCGTCCGCTGGACATGTGTGACAAACTGGCAGTGGCAATTCCTGTCTTAGCAGAGAACTCAACCTTGTTAAGTCCCTTAGCTATCATGATCTGTTCGATTCTATCTTTATCTTCCATTTTAATATTTTAGTCATTCACCTTGACGTCATGAGAGTCATAAGTAGTTTAACGTACTATTTTATATTTATCAATCGCTTTACAAAGGTAACACTTTTGTT
>JAZLKQ010000055.1:0-7021 GCA_045597745.1 Bacteroidaceae bacterium
TCCCCGAAGAGTCCCGCAGAGTCTCCTATGAGCCGAACAAGACGGCCCTGATGGAGGCCTACGAGAATGGTGAGCAGCTGCCTGACGGAGTGAGCGTCATCCGCAAACCGACGCTGAGTCTGAAATGAGCGAGGAAGAGAAAATCAGAACCTTCGGTGACAAACTCACCGAACTCATGGTGCAGGATGTGTTCCATGCCAATATCGACCTCGATGCAATCGATGAGCAGAATGCCGAAGCAATCCTGAACGAAATCGAGGAGTACCTGAAGAAGCATCCCGAACTGAACGGAGGCAGCAGAAATGATAGTGGCGTATGACACCGAAGTCGCAAAGGAAGTGGGGGCGGATGCCGCCACCCTCTTCCAGAGCATTCAGTCTTATGTGTTCTACAACGAGAGCAACGAGAAGAATTTCCATGATGGTGAGTATTGGACTTACGATACAACGAAAGCCATTGCAAAGAGATTCCCTCACATGAGCGAAAAGCAAATCCGCACTTGTCTTGATAAACTGACAAGCAAAGATTTCATCGTGAAGGGCAACTTCAACAATGTTCCTTTTGACAGAACCATGTGGTATTCACTCACAGAAAAAGGCAAGAAATATGCCGCTCTCACACGCTCTGAATATGGGCAAATCGATTTGACCAAATGGGCAAATGGAAGTGACCAAATGGGCAATTCTGAAATGCCCAAAAAGGCAAATGAGATTTGCCCAAATGGGCAGACCAATACCAATATATTACCAAGTAATATACCAAGTAATAAACCAAGTAATAATAAGAGGCCGTATGGTGAGTTTGGAAACGTGATGCTCACCGATGAAGAGAACGAAAAGCTGAAGGTCAGACTCGGCCCGAGGTACGACTGGTTCATCAAGGAACTCGATCTCTACATCGGCTCAAGCAAGAATGCAGAGAAGTACAAGAGCCACTACATGGTAGCCATCAGAGCAGACAATGACGGATGGTTCACCCGCAATAACTCTTCTGCTCCCAAGCCCCTTGAGGACAAGCACGCGAAATTCAAATCAGACCTTAACTTCGGAGGACATATCTAATGCAGTCAGCGGCAGAACTCTTACCGACTCCTTCCACTTCCACCGGAAAGGGGCTCTCTGATGAGCGCATCGAAGCTTACATGAAGAGGATTGCGGAACTCGACAATGAGTGCATCGGCAGTCTCGACAAGCAGGACGGATACAACTGCATCTTCTGCAAGAACCGTGGCTACTTCTTGGAAGCCGTCAAGAGCACTCTTGGGATGTGGACTCATGTATGCCATGAATGCTCTTGCATGACGCAGAGGCGAAACTATCAGCGCAATAAGGCCTCAGGAATCCCCGAAGGATGCACTCTCTCGTCATTCGTCGCCAAGGAATCATGGCAGCAGGGAATGAAGGACAAGGCCATCGAGTACATCAACAGCAGAGCGGCCTCAAACGGCTCGTGGTTCTACATCGGAGGTGCAGTTGGAGCCGGCAAGACGCATCTTGCCGCTGCTATAGCAAGATATCTCGCTTCTGACATGAGCGTCGTGTGGGGAAACTGGGTCAAGGACGCAAGGGAATTCAAGGCACTCGTCAACTCTTACGAGTACGACCTGAAGTTCAAGGCATTCACAAACGCCGACGTGCTCGTAATCGACGACCTCTGGAAGCACTCTCAGACACCCACGGAGGGAGACTTGCGACTTGCGTATGATATCCTCAACGAGAGATACGTCAACCGCAAGCCAACCATCATCACCTCTGAATGGTCTGCGGAAGAGGCGTACCAGATAGATCAGGCAATCGGAAGCAGAATCATTGAACGGGCAAACGGCTATGTCATCAACATAGCCAACGAATATGGCCGTGACCAGCGGATTTAGGAGACTCGCATGAACTACGATAAGAACTGTCCGTGCTACAACCACGGTGACGGATGCAGTAAGCGCCGTGTTGGGTGTCACTCCTCTTGTGAGGAGTACACCCAATGGTGTGTAGAGAGGAGCAAAGTCCTCAACGAGGAGGATAAAGTCCGTTCCTTCGAGAACGACTTCTCCGTAACTAAGAAACTGGAAGTCACAAGGATGACTGGAAAGAAGGTGGGAATCAAATGATTGAGACTTACTTCGTTGTATACGGTGACCCCGTTCCGAAGGGCCGCCCCCGGTTCAGGTCCACAGGAAGCTTTGTGCAGACGTACACCCCTGCTGCCACCAAGGAAGCTGAGGCGAGGATCCTCAAAGAATATACCGAGCAGTCAGGAATCAACTTCGGTTCCGCTGCGCTCATCCTCCGCATGGTATTTTGGATGCCTGTACCGAAGAGCGTATCCAAGTTCAAACATGACGCCATGGTCAACTGCAAGATTCCTCATGCCACACGGCCTGACGCAGATAACTGCGCAAAGCTCGTCATGGATGCCCTCAACAAGAAGGCATGGCATGATGACGCTCAGATAGTTGATGACCGTGTCGAGAAGAAATATTCAGACGAACCTCGCACCGAGGTGTGGATAAAGGAGTGGGTCTATTGACACGTTCAGAGAAGACCGCACTCCGCAAGGCCCAGCACCGATGCATCGCCTGTGGCAAGCTGCTTCCTGAAGAGTACACTCATGTCACTTGCGTCCGCTGTCTTGAGTACCGCTCTAAGTACGAGAAGAGCGGAGCGAGGGACGGATACCGTGAGGGGAAGAAGCAACTCCATCTGAAGCGGAAGCTTGCCGGTCAATGTCCTGTCTGCGGAAGGAAACTTGTGGAGACCAACGGCTACAATCTGATGTGCGGTATCTGCCGATTGAATATGAGAATCAATCATAGACACACCAGAGAGACCTTCGACATCCAAGGTCTGTGCAACAGATGCGGTAAGCCGAATGACCGTAAGGACATCGGCAGGAAGACGTGCTCTGAGTGCGCAGCGAAGGCCGCAGCCTATTACCAAGAGCAACGTGCTCTGGGAGCCAAGTTGAAGGAAAATCTGCTTGTAAACCACTTCAACTATGATGGTTCTGATTCACAGGAAGAAAAGAATCAGTAACAACGCTAAAACGATTCATTTCGGCAAAGCGAGGTTCTCCAAGAAGGAGGAGAAATAAATGCATACAGTAATTATCAACTGCCCCTACTGCGGCTCTATCATGGAGTTCGTACACAAGGCAATCAGAGGCAAGACCCGTATCGGGTACATGGTGTGCCCTGAATGCAAGGCACGGTCCCCTCAGATCGATACGCCCTTCCGATTCACGGAAGGTGCTGTGGACATCGAGAGACTTGAGAATCAGGTGAGGAGAGCGACCGATGAGTAAGAAGCTCAAGAAGATATTCGACACCATAAATGATGCTGCCGCCTACGTTGATTCAATCAGCAGCAAGACGGGCTTCCTCGTCACGAGGGATCCTGAGAGCAACAAGTTCGTGGCGACGGTAAACGTCCCCGATGACTATGTCGAACCCATTGAAAGTCAGATAAGCGTATATGATATTTTAGGAGGTGAGAAGCAATGAATGTAGAAGCGAATGCTCCGGCGATACTTGAGGAGATAGCGGACGATCTCATGTATATCTCGATTTTTAATGGTCATCCTGTTGGTACAACAAAGAAGCAATGCTATGAAGCAATCCAAAAAATCAAGGATGTCATATACCGCAACGGTGTCAAGGGCCGAGAAGGGGAAGGATGCTGGAAGGTATTCTTCGGGCAGAACGAAGATGGCTCTGAACTCATCCGTATGACTTGCGGGAGATGCAAGTCCGAGTTTGAGTACAAAGGCCCGACAGCGAGACTCAATGCGAGAATCATGAACTTCTGTCCGATATGCGGAATGAGGGCGACCTACAGAATCAAAGAGGGAGGGTTCTTGGATGAACAGAGCAGAACGCAGAGCAGCTGCACACCGTAACGGAGTGAAGCGTACACCGTTCCAGAAGCTGTCTCACGACGGCAAGATTCAGTTCCTTGAGAAGAACGGTATCACCGTAGAGGCGCTCAAGGAGAACTACTACAGATGGTATACGGCAGGACAGCAGGAGGGTCTCAGAATCTCCTACGCCGCTATGGCGCTTGCCCTGCATGATACCTTCGGCTTCGGAGAGCAGCGTATCATCCGCACTCTTCAGGCCGTGGACAGCAACGTCATCTCTCAGATAACTTCTGACGATGCTGTAGAGGAAGTATTCAAGCGCTTCGGATTCCACATCAAGTTCGAGGACGGAATCGAGTCCGTACAGCCGATAGATGAATAGGGGCACATACTCCGCTCGTGACTTAGAAGTCGTATCCCGGCTCAACAAGTATCAGGCGGTAGAATTCATCCGCATCTATGGCAACACTAAGAATCCGAGGCATAAGTACATTTCAGCATACAAGTTCCATGAGCTGTACAGCATGGGATATGTAGACGCATTCATTAAGGGGTGGAAGTATGACGATAAGAGAGTATCAGTTGAAAGCAGCGAGGACGATGAATCCGAAGCTGAGTGTGGAGCAGACGATACGCCATGCGCTTGACGGTATGGCTGCGGAAGACGGTGAGGTGCACAGCATCTTCCAGAAGGTTCTTCAGGGAAGCACATTCGATGCGGAGCACCTGAAGAAGGAAATCGGTGACTTGCTCTGGATGATAGCAGAGCTGACCACCGCATACGGCATCGATCTTGACGAAGTGGCAACGATGAAGATCACGAAGCTTGAGGCCCGATATCCCGATGGCTTCGATGAGGAAAGGCATCTCCACAGAGCGGAAGGCGACATATGACAGTAGCAGAGGTCATGCCCAGCAACGTGATGGAATTCCTTGAGCAAGTGAAGGCGGACCGTTCCCGCATCGAGCGCCTTTACGAGATGCTTGAGATCCACGTTGAGATCAATCAGCGTCTGACCGCTTCCTACGGTACGGAGCGTGTGCAGGGAGGAGCGATATTCACGGACCCTGTCCTCTCGGCAATCATTAAAGCCGACCGGCAAGCGAACTTCGCACGTTCCCAGCTCATGGAGATATACGAGAACATGGAGTACGCCAAGTACGTCATCTCCCTCGTGGACGATGAGCAGCAAAGACGATGTCTGTACCAGTTCTACATCATGGATAGGCCGCTGTACAAGATAGCCCAAAACCTGAACTGCTCCTCAAAGGCATGGGCCTACCGTCTCCTCAGAAAAGCGAAGCGAGCGCTTCAAGAAGAGTTCGCAAAATAAAAAAAGACACCCCACGGGGATTGCTCCCTATGGGGTGTCTTCGTTTTTGGGCTTACTTCTTCATGTCGATGTCAACCTTTGACAGCCATTCCTTGGCCGCGGCCTGTGCCTTCTGGTGAACCTTCATCCATTCATCGTTCGCGTCTTCATCGCTCAGACCGTTCAGGGTGGGAGCAACTCTCGCCGCTTCGGCCTTGTAAGTCTCGTAGTAGACGTTGTCAAACTCTTCCTGATACTGGGGCTTCACCGTATAGGTAGTGGTCTCGTGGGTCGGATGCGGGAGCAGGGAAGCTTTGGTATCCGCTGTGCCGAAACGCTCAACGGCTACTTTCACGTACTCTTCTCCGTTATCGTAGTCCCTCTGATACCGCTCGTCAAGGTTTGTGACTGCTCTCTCGGTGGTGGTCAGGGGAGTAATGCCCCTGTTGAGTGTGGCAAACTGGTTGGGCACCCAACGGTTTCCACAGTACTTATCCTCATACTCGCCGATCGCCTGAATCGTGGACCGCTGCACTTCGGCCATCTGCTTGGAGATGTCTTCTGCCAGTATCTCACGTTCATGGCGGGAGTAGATGCTGTAGTCTGTGGTGGTGCCGTCCTCGTTCTCAACCTTCCTGCCGTTCATGATATCGCTCCACTTGCCGAGCAACGAGCTGTACTCTTTGTCGTTCTCGTATACAACGCCGCCCTTGGTGGTGAGCGCCTTGGCGTCTTCATACGCTTTGGTAGCCATCTCATCGGACAGGGCGGGGTTCAGGTATCTCGACCAGTCGCCTTTGCTCTCAACGGTTTTGACTATGGAAGTCAGCATATTCTCTCCTGCGGATACGCTGTCAGAGAGTGCGCTCGATGCATCCATGTCCACGGTGTACGCCTTGAGAGCGACGTTTCCGATAGTCGGGAAGAAGTTCTTCAGGCCGCCTTCGCCGGTGTACTTGTCCTTGGTCATCAGAGGAGCACCGAGCTGACCGAGGATACCAGTATACTGCTGCAAGAGGTAGTCGATGGCGACAGGGGAATTCATCTTCCTGAATCGGTTGTTGTCATCGAGGTTCAACATATCGAAGAACCAGTTATTGACATTGGACAAACCTCTCGCAAGGCCGCTTGTGTCGGCATTGTACCATTTAGTGACATCAGGGTTCTTCATCAGGGATTCGGACGCGATGTTGCCACCGTGCCATGCCTGATTGGACAGCACATCGATGAACGGGGACGCGATGGTCGTGAAGTCGGTCAGGTTGTTCTTAAGAGAGCTGTACGCAAGACTCAGCATATCAGCACCGAATCCCTTCACGTCCTTGCCTCTGTAGAGGTCTTCCGCAATCTGTCTGCCGAAACCGTAGAACAGGCCCTCGACCATGCCGTTGGATACAGGGACACGCAAGGCATCTCTGCCGCCCCAACCGACAGCAGTCATCGGATTGCGGTCGCCTTTATCGGAGCTCCAGTACCTCGTAGGAAGCAGAATATAGCTCTGCTTGATTCCTTCATCGAGATCCAGATACTTCTGCTTTAGGTCCTTTGCTTCCTCATCATCACCGTCGGGGAGCAGCCACAGGAACGATGCTGCACTCAGGATGCCGGACAGCACATTGTTGATGACGATCTTCGCAACCGTCCTGCCCTTGTGAGGGTAGTCGCCTTGGAAGACCAGTCTGCTGTCCTGATAGATCCCCTGAAGGGTTGCGTTGAAGAACGGCACAGCAGTACGCAGGAAGGAACTCAGCGCTCCGTTGCCTCGCCTCTGGAAGTTGACCGTAGCTTCCTGAGCCGCCATGAAAGCGTCTCTCTGACTCTGCTCGGTCATCTGCCCGTTGCGATTGTTCCTGTTG
>JAZLKQ010000056.1:0-3642 GCA_045597745.1 Bacteroidaceae bacterium
ATGCTCGCTGCGGTAGAGCACGAAGGTCCATTGCCTCTGTTGGTATTTGCCAATGGCGGCTGCAATGATACCTCGCTCCCTCATGAAAAGATGCTCAACGACATTGCGTCATACGGATATATGGTGGTGGCGCTTGGCGAGATGCAGGAGCGTATAGATGACAGGAAGCTCAACAAGTCTCCTAATGAGGACATGACACGTGCCATAGACTGGGCTGAGAAGCAGAACAAGAACAAGAAGAGCCAGTACTACAAGAGTATCGACCTGGAGTATATAGCGCTTGGTGGCCAGAGCTGTGGCGGTGCGCAAGTGCTTGCCAACTGTGGCGATCCTCGTGTGAAGACTTGCATCATGCTCAACTCTGGTATCGGCAATATGGAGATGTCGGGAGCAACCAAGGAATCGCTCAAGAGTCTGCATTGCCCTATATTGTACCTGATAGGTGGTGAGGGCGATGTGGCATACGCCAACGCTGTGATAGACTATGCCAATATCAGTCATGTGCCGGTAGCGTTTGCCAATCAGTTGCGTGTAGGCCATGGAGGTACATTCCACGAAGAGTATGGAGGCTCGTTCTCTACGATGGTACGTATGTGGCTAAGCTGGCAGTTTAAGGACCAGCGTCAGAACATAGACGTCTTTGTACGCAACCGTCTCAGAGGATTTGCTGACTATACGATGAAGGCAAAGAACTTCCCTGACACCAACGAGCCATACTATACCAAGGAGATACACTGCAAGGCTCGTGACGGCAAGGATATATGGGGCAGGGCATACATACCTAATACTGCCGAGGCTAAGAAGCCTACCGTCATCATGGCTCATGGATTCAACGGCACCGAGGCAGAGACCAAGGAGTATGCCGAGTGTCTTGCCATGAGAGGAGTGGCAAGCTATGTGTTTGAGTTCTGTGGCGGAGGCAACAAGAGCCGTAGCGAAGGCAAGACCACAGAGATGACAATACTGACAGAGAAGGACAATGTAGAGGACATCACACGTCAGGTCAAGTCATGGGACTTTGTCGACAGTACTCGAGTGGCACTGCTGGGATGCAGTCAGGGCGGACTTGTAGCGGCGTTGACTGCTGCATACAATCCTGACATGTACAAGGCTCTCGTGCTGGTATATCCTGCACTTCTCATACCTGAGACGGCGCCACGTATGCTACAGCAGTTTGACGCACACAACGGTGAGCCTCAGGACGTGATGGGCATGAAGCTGGGACGTGTATACTACGAGGCCATCAACGGTCTGCCTGTGCTTGACATTGTAGGTAAGTACAAGGGCAAGACATATATGGTATATGGAGACAAGGACGGCATCATAGCAGGTGGTTCGCTCGAGGCTTCTAAGGCAAGATACGAGCAGCTCGAGGTCAAGGTCATACCTGGCGGCAATCATGGATTCTCCAACTATCTGCATCATGCACAGGCTTCGGAGGGTATAGTGGACTTTATCACGAAGACGCTTGCTGCACCTCGTGATGCAGGCAGAAGATTTGCCGAGAGCGCTGACGCCAACAGTGTGCCAGACGTGCACGACCCTGTACTGGCGTATGAGAACGGAAATTACTATATGTTTACCACAGGCTTTGGCATCGGCATGATGTCATCTGCCGACATGAGAGAATGGAAGCACGAGAAGGCTCCGCTCGACCCTATACCTGCATGGGCTCACGAACTGGTACCTGCCTATACTGGCCATACATGGGCTCCTGACATCAGGAAGGTCGGCGACAAGTGGTATCTCTACTATAGCTGTTCGACATTCTATCAGAATATCTCCGTGATAGGCGTGGCGACCAACACGACGCTCGACCCTACGTCGCCAGACTACAAGTGGGTAGACCTCGGCAAGGTGATACAGTCGCAGCCTCGTATAGATGACTACAATGCCATCGACCCTAATCTCATATTGGACGAGAAGGGCAATCCTTGGCTGACGTTCGGCTCATTCTGGGACGGCATACAGCTTGTCAAGCTCGACAAGGACATGAAGACTCCTCTCGGCAAACCAAAGACGATAGCTCGCCGTCGCAATCCTGAGTCTGTAGCGCACAATCAGCCTACAGCCAACAGCAATGCCATCGAGGCACCATTTATCGCTTATCGTGACGGATATTATTACCTGTTCGCAAGTTTTGACTTCTGTTGCAAGGGCATAAGCAGTAATTACAAGACTGTGGTGGGACGTAGCAAGAAGGTGACTGGCCCTTATCTCGACATGAACGGCAAACCGATGCTGCAGACAGGTGGTACGGTGATAGCTGGAGAGAGCGAGAGATACAGTGGCGTAGGTCACTGTGGTGTGTATGAGTTTGACGGCAAATGGTACATCGTGGCTCATGCGTACGACAAGCAGCGCAATGGCGCGAGCAAGCTCTTCCTGCGCCAGTTGCGATGGGACAATGGCTGGCCTGTGATTGTAGAGTAGGGCTGTATGCATGTCATGAGACTATCACTGTATATCTCATGACATGCATTTGTTTTCTATAAGTTTGTATATCTATATATGACGATATACTTTTATTTTCAGATTCGACATACGTTCGATGCGCATTGATCGAGCGTATGTCGAAGCGTTATCGAACGCTCGATAACGTCTCAACATACGCTCGTCAAAAATTGCTATCCCCAGTTACTCCCGAGAAGGGAATAAGGGGATAGGGATTGTTATTGCATGTGGCACGTCGTTAATAGTCAAGGTTTTCTTTTGTTTTTATAGTTTTCTTTTGTTTTCTTAAAGGGCGCTTTGGGCATAAAAGCAGCTGTATAGTTGCCGTAGGCTAATTAAGAAAAACAAAAGAAAATACAGATGACAAAAGAAAACAAAAACTATTTCAATTAGTTAGCATATATGCAAAAGTAATGTTACTTTACCTTCTCCAAAGTCTTGACCAAAGCCTTGCGAGCTTCAGCCCACGTCTTGTAGTCTGCCGAGTTGAGGCTAATAGACTTGGCGTCTGCAGGTTGAGAGGTGATGCGCAACATGCAAGGACGGCATTTGCCAGAGGCTATCATCTGGTCAAGTATCTGTGGGGCGTGGGCAATCTTTATCCAGCTCTCGAAGCTATAGTCAGGACCAGCTACGAGTGTGATGACGGGGAGTTTGCCTCGCTTGACCGAAGGGATGACCTCCGCATACTCGATGAGTGTGCCGTCAGATGCGTGAGTGGCATGATAGGTGACAGGTGAATATGCGGACTTGTGGTCGTTGACAGAATATGGCGCACCCGGCATGTTGAGTATGCTGCGCTTAAATCCGTGTTCAGGCGCGAGGTACATGCACTGTGCATCAGCCACACGTGTGCCGTCGACATCGTATGAATAGCAGTATACGTCAGGGTCTATGTCCTTGAGAGTGACGCTCCACACGCCGTCGCTGTCACGTTGCATTGGCACGGGAGACGCGAGCATCTCGCCTTCGAGCAAGACATGTTCTGCCTTTTCTGCCTTGATGCGGAATGTCACAGTACCCCTTTCTCCGAACTCCGGCGACACGAGTGGCTTAGGGAAGAGTCGTGCCATTACGCCAGGAGTAAACTGCTGTTCGTCGCCCGTCTTCGCCTTCGTAGGCTGTGCGTTGCTCATGGCTTGTGCCGAGGCCTCAGGATTGAAGAGCAGACGCATCGTCTTGTCAAGG
>JAZLKQ010000057.1:0-2604 GCA_045597745.1 Bacteroidaceae bacterium
GTTGTCGCACTCTTTACCCACATAGTAGGATCATTGACAGGAATATACATACCTGTATTGGTATCGAGTACTCCTGTACCAAGACGCTGATAGAAGAGAGCATCAACAGGTCGATTGTTTGTATGAGTAAATGCTCCCATAATCTTGAAACCTGTCTCCCACTCTCTCACATAGTCTATCTTAAACTCTGATGTGTGGTTGTACTGATCGACGTTGCTTGCCTTAATGGCGGTAAACATATTGTCCTTGTCTGTAGGTATAAACTTATCAAACGGACTTACAATATCATTGAGATAAGTAAAGGTGAGATTGTTCTGCGGGAACTCTCTTGGAAGATATGCTTTCTTATTGAATGAATATGTCAGCTGCATCTTACCATACCAATTGCGTGTCTGAGTACCGTATGCCACATATCCGCTTGCAAAGAAGTGTGGGGAGAGATTGGCATTGGTCAGTGCTGATGCTCTGAAGCGCAACTTATCGTAATGGTTGGAAGATATGACAGTATTTACCGGACCTATATCTACATAGTTGGGATGCAGCGAGTCGCCTGTCTCAACAAAGTTCTCTACCAGAGCCTTGAATCCAAAGATAATGTACTTCATACCCTTGACATGAGTAAACTTGTCGATGAACGAGCTCATCTTGCTCTCGCTCTGAGTAAGTTCTACCTTTCGATATTCATTCCAGAATGCTTCATCCTGCATCTGGGCATCAGGTTCCTTGGACACAGTACCCTTGATGCGTTTGAACACCTTGTCTGATATTGGTTCAAAATTATAGTTAGTATGGCGTATAGTCCTCTGTACCTGGAGTTTGTTGAGCCATGAAGCAAGTTTCAGCTCTACAAGCATGTCATTGTTAACAGCTACCCTTTCACCAGTCGGTAACTCCTCATAGTCTTGACTGATGATCATATTCTCAACAAAGTTGACGTCCGAACGTTTAGGTATATTCAGCTCTACTCTACGTACTTGATATGATGAGTCAGCCATAATATACAGATGCCCCGAGAATCCGAAGTCCTGCTGATTGTTAGGCAGGAAACCCACATCTATCACTTTGTCATTCTTGATGAATATTGTATCTTGAATGTAATAACGATAGAATCCGATGGCAGAATTGGCTATAGGAGACTTAAACGGATATTGCAGCAGACGACATTCATTCTCATATATATCAACATCGGTAAAGACGTCTTTAAGTGTAGTCGTCAATATCTCACCAGTGTTGACTATCTCACTCACACCCTCATTTCTTTCACCCTTGATAAGTGTCTTTTCTGTCTTAGGATCACGACGATAGAAGATGTCAGAGATATTCTCGTCTACAGTAAGGGGGAGTATGAGCTTACCGGTCTCTGGGCAACGCTCAACATGATCCTTCAAGAAGGCAAACTTCTTAAACTCTCCTTCTTCTAACACACGTTCAGTAAACTCATTGAGTGAGAAAGTCATCTTCTCATACTTGGTATAAGAGAAGTATTCCTTCTGCCGCAGATCAACCTGCTTCTTGCGCTCGATAACCTTCTGCATAAGTTCGACAGCAGGATTGTTCTTTCTGCTATAACGCTGTCTCTTAGCAGTAATGGTCACACCATCAAGTTTGCGAGGCTCAGGCACAAGCCTTATCTTCAGGTTTTGCTTTTGACCATTAATCAGCTTCACCTTCTGAGTGATATATCCCATGGAAGACACCGTCAATTCATTCCACGTAGAATCTTCCTTCAATACAAAATTACCATCTTCGTCAGTCATTACACCAACATGCTTACCTTCGTAAAATACATTGACGAAGTCGAGAGGCTGACGAGTACGTGAATCTATCACTACACCTGTCACCTGTGCATCTACATCAATTACATAACAAAAGATGAACAACAACAGAAGTGTAATCTTATATAATAGTCTCATATATAGCAATTTGTATTTATATAAGAAAAGCCTCATTCGCCCCTCTAAGTAAGAAAGGCGATGAAGCTTTTCATGGGATTATCTTGTATTAAGATTAAAACATTAACAAGCCAATTATCATCAGGAGATGGTTATCTCCATGACAATGTGCATGTGTACACAAGCATAGATTAGTCTATCTCTTCGTCAGCTTCATAGCCACCCATCTCACGGATAGCGTTCTTGAGCATAGTATATTGCTGGAAGAGATGGTTGACTGGCTGCTCATTCTGAGTATAGTCATGCATTGGAGCCTTGAGGAAGAAGCTCAAGAATCGCTGAGTACCATATCTTCCTGCTCTCATGGCAAGGTCTGAGAGGAGACACAGGTCAAGGAGAAGTGGAGCTGCAAGGATAGAGTCACGGCATAGGAAGTTGATCTTTATCTGCATTGGGTAGCCCATCCATCCAAAGATGTCAATATTGTCCCATCCTTCCTTATTGTCATTACGAGGTGGATAGTAATTGATACGTACCTTGTGATAATAGTCTGTATAGAGGTCTGGCTGATCTTCTGGTACAAGGATAGACTCGAGTGTAGAAAGCTTGCTTACCTCCTTAGTGCGGAAGTTGGCTGGCTCATCGAGTACAAGTCCGTCACGATTACCAAGAATATTAGTTGAGAACCAAGTCGGAGGCCAAGCGGTCTTAG
>JAZLKQ010000058.1:0-2150 GCA_045597745.1 Bacteroidaceae bacterium
ATATACTATTATAAAAATAAGTACATTATGAATATTTCAAACAACATAAAGGAAGTTCTCAAGCGAGTGCTGCTCATCTCTATTCCCCTTGCAGGGGGGATAGGATGCAGCATGTTCACTTCCTGTACAGATGACCACTTCGATATCAATAGCGATGTTAACGGTCGTCAGACTCTATGGGAGAACATACAGAGCAATCCAAATCTCTCAGAATATGCAGACATCCTCCGCAGCGTCAAATACTCTGTAACTGAGGAAAAGACCACTAAGGAGACTTACGCAGACATATTCAACGGCGAGCAGACATTCACAGTATGGGCACCAATAAATGGTTCGTTCAACTACAGCTATTATAAGGGCCTCCTTGATAGCGGCAAGAGAGACAGCATCTACAAGGTAGAGAAAGAGCTTATCCGTAACAACATGGCTCGCTACAGCCATGTCATGAACGGCTCAGACTCTGTAAAGCTCGACCTGTTCAACAGCAAGGCTGCATGGCTCAACTATGACAAGAACACTATCAAGGGCAAGGCTATCCGCCAGGCAAATGTAGGAGCATCTAATGGTGTGCTTCATCTCACAGAGGGGCCTGTAGCTTATCAGCCAAACGTGTATGAATACATGGCGACTCGTGCTGACCTTAGCAACATCAATGAGTTCTTCAAGAGCTTCCAGAAGACTAAGTTCAACGAGAACAAGAGTACTCAGGGACCTACCATCAACGGTCAGATCACATGGGTAGACTCTATCACTTACATCAGCAATGAGTATAACGAATACGAACTTGGAGCATTCATCGAGCGTGAAGACAGTAACTACGTTATGATTATGCCAACCAACGACACTTGGGACGTGATGTATGAAAAGACTCTTAAGTACTTTAAATACAAGTCATACTACAAGCAGGACGTTAATACACAGACTGAGGCTGGTAAAGATACAGTCATCGAAGGTGCAGAGACAAGATTCACAGAAGAAGAGCTTGACTCGCTCATCAAAGTTGAGAGCAAGAACGCTATCTGCGAGAATCTTGCATTCAACGCAAATTGGCAGTACGAGCGCATACCTATCACAACTATCAAGGATATTGCTGCAGCAGACTCATTGAAGTCAACAGCAGGTCTTAAGTTTAAGCGTCCAGGTACTCTTAACGAAACAAACAAGAATGGAGTTGTAGAAGCCAACTTCACAGAGATGTTTGGAGGACAGGATCCTGTAGAGGTCAGCAACGGATACGTATATGTAGTAGATGAATACAAGTTCCCAAGCACAGTGTTTGCCCCTAATGTAGACATGAACGCAACGAGACTGATAGAATCATCAGACAACAACACCGTTCCAGGCTCAGACACTAAGGAATACAAAATTGTATGGGAAGAAGGCGAAGTTGTTAAGGACACTACTTACAAGTACGACTACTTCATCATGGCTCCTAAGTCTACCACATCTCACCCTGGATCATTCTTCAAGTTGCCAAACGTTCTGTCTTGCAAGTACGATATCTACGTAGTTATAGGATTCAACACTAACTACAACTTGCAGAATAAGTTCCGTGCATACATCTCTTACGACAACGATTCTAAACGTGTCGCAAACGACCCTCTGAAGAACTATAACCCAGAGGATGTTGACGCCACTGGCAAGACAATATACAATACCAACTACTTTGTCAACAAGCCAATCCTCAGAGGTGACAACGTCAATCCATGCTATACCGACACAATATGTATTGCTCACGACTTTGAGTTCCCAATATCTTATAAGGGATTGCAGAATGCCTACCCTACTATACAGATCAAGAGTAACTTCCAGTCAGGAGAAAAGAACTATTACACACGTGAGATTTGGGTAAATGCCATAATTCTTAAAGCGAAAGAGTGGTAATCATCAATTCAAACATTGAACATTATGAAGACATTTAATATAAATAGCAACATCCTTCGCACAGGAGTAGCTCTCCTGATGCTTACAGGAACAGCAAGCATCATGGCTGAGGACGCGAGCGATGAAGCCAACGCTAAGCCTGTAAAGCCAAAGACTGAGAAGGCGGCTCCACAATATAAGATGATAGAAGTAAGTGGATATGTCTACGATGCCGCAACAAAGAAGCCACTTGACGGTGCACGCGTGCAGGCATACGGCAATAGACG
>JAZLKQ010000059.1:0-3027 GCA_045597745.1 Bacteroidaceae bacterium
TTTGACAAGCTCTGGCGTTGGGCAAAGGACAACATGCAGATGAAGGAGGGCAACCAGAAGGGTTACTTCGCATGGAGCCTCCGTCCGGATGGTTCGATGGCAGCGCGTGGTGCGGCTTCGGACGGCGAACTTTACTTCATCACCAGCCTTATCTTTGCATCCAACCGATGGGGCAACAAGGGACAGATCAATTACCTGAAAGAGGCTCAGTATATCCTCGACTGCTGTATGGGCAAGGAAGGTCAGGCTCGACTCATCGATCCGACAACCAATCTCATAACGTTCGTTCCAGGTGCAAAGTACACTGATCCTTCATATCACATCCCTTCGTTCTACGAGATATGGGCTAAGTATGCAAAGGATGGACGCAGTGAATACTGGATGGAGTGCGCTAAGGCGAGCCGCGAATATCTGCACAAGTCCATTCACCCGATTACTGGTCTCAATCCAGACTACAACAACTATGACGGCAGTCTTCTCAACACCGGACGCACACTGGGCGATTGTTTCCGCTACGACTCATGGCGAGTACCGATGAATATTGCGCTCGACTACTCATGGTCGTGTGCAGACAGGGAGTGGCAGACTGCATACGGCAACAAGCTACAGAACTTTCTCTACAACGAAGGCATCGACTCGTTTGTCGACCAATACAATGTCGATGGCACTACAGTGACCGATACTATGGCTGCAGGCGGCTTCAAGGAGTTGCGCCATACACCGGGCTTCGTGGCTACAAGCGCCGCTCTGTCGCTCGTGTGCACACATTCGAAGGCACGTGAGTTTGTGGATCGTTTCTGGAACAGCAAGCACGAGCCAGCTCCAAGCGGATACTTCGATGCATATTACGAAGGCATTCTTCGCTTCTTCGCCTTCCTTCACCTGAGTGGCGAATATAAGGCTATTGAACCAAAGAAATAATGTAGATAAATACCTGACATACAGTAGAGAACAAGTCATTTGTGTGTTGACAGTGGCTTGTTCTCATTATAATCAACATACAACATCCTATCAATACAAACCAACAGTCTAATGAAAAAGCTTTTATTATCAGTCATTGCATCATCGATGATGCTGACGATTAACGCCCAGAACTTTGGCTTTGGAGGCCAACAGATTAAGGCGGAGGACATGCATTGTTCTCAATCATTCAAGGACATCAATTATGCCGACGACGGTCAGGCCTACCACACGATGGACATCTATCTACCTGAGAAGAAGGCTGCAAAGTACCCTGTAGTAGTACATATCTACGGCAGTGCATGGTACAGCAACAGCAGTAAGGGTACAGCAGACCTCGGCACGATATGCACTGCTCTGCTTAAGGCTGGATATGCAGTCGTATGTCCGAACCACCGTGCAAGTACGGACGCTCAGTGGCCAGCGCAGAGTCATGACATCAAGGCGGTCATCAGGTATCTCCGCGGCAATGCCGCCAAGTATCATCTGGACGCCGATCATATAGCTACCAGCGGCTTCTCGTCAGGAGCTCATCTTTCTTCATTTATGGCGGCGACATCAGGTACAAAGACAGCCAAGGTCGGTTCGCAGACTGTTGACCTTGAGGGCAATCTCGGCCGATACACCAAGTATAGCAGCAAGATCTATGCGGCGGTAGACTGGTCAGGACCTATCGATCTTGAGAATATGGACTGTGCAGGCAAGCGCAACATGCAGATGTCACCAGAAGAGACATTGCTCGGTTGTCCGCTGACCGACGCCAATCACGACCGCTACGCATCGTTGAGCCCGATCACTTATCTTGACAAGAACGACCCGGCCATCATTGTATTTCACGGAACAGAGGACAACGTAGTGCCTTTCTGTCAGGGCGAGGAGTGGGCGACAGCCATCAAGAACAAGGGTGTCGTCACGGAGTTTTATCCTGTAAAAGGTGGCGGTCACGGTTTCAACATGTATAGTGAAGCCAATCTCAACCGCATGGTCAACTTCCTTGACAAGGCTCGTGGCGTCAAGCCAACAGCAAGTGTGTCAGACGCCAACACATTCGTGTTTGAGGGCAATCCGCTCATTCGCAATAAGTTTACTGCTGACCCGGCTCCAATGGTATGGGGAGACCGCCTCTATGTATATGTCGGTCATGACGAATGGTACGAAGGTCAGGACAAGGCCAACGGCGGCAAGGAGTTTAACATAACCGAATGGCTCTGCTATTCGACCGCTGACATGAAGACATGGACAGACCACGGCGCCGTCCTGTCACCAGGTCACTTCGCATGGGGCGACACTATCACTGCCGGTGTAGGTACAGCATGGGCATCGCAAGTCGTGCCTCGCAACGGCAAGTTCTATTACTATACCACCCTGCAGGGCAACGGCGACAACTCAGGCTATGCAGTAGGTGTTGCGGTAGCAGACAGCCCTACAGGACCATTCAAGGATGCCATCGGCAAACCACTTGTCAACGATAAGATGACCCCTAATGGTAGTCGTGGCTGGTGGAACGACATCGATCCGACAGTCCTCATAGATGATGACGGTCAGGCTTATCTGTGCTGGGGTAACGGCACATGCTTCATGGCGAAGCTCAAGGAAAATATGGTCGAGCTCGACGGTGACATCTGGACAGTAGACGTGCCACGATACACCGAAGGTCCTTGGTTGCACAAGCGCAACGGGCTCTACTACCTGACGTATGCATCATCAGGATTTGACCACAAGGAGGCAATCGACTATGCTACAGCCAAGGACATCAAGGGACCATGGACTCATCGTGGTCAGGTCACAGGCGGTGCAGAGAATAGCTTTACGATACATCCGGGAGTCATTGAGTTTAAGGGCAACTGGTACCTCTTCTATCACAACGCTACGTTGACCCTCGACGGACACCCAGGTGCTATCGGAAGACGCTCAGTATGCTTCGACCGTCTTGCGTACAATCCTGACGGCACCATGCAGTACGTGCCACAGAGCAATGTGAAGGCTGAGCCTGCATCGACCAATGTACCAATGTCTCAATATCCTAAGATAACAGCCGACAACCGCGGTATGTTCTCTATAAAGGCA
>JAZLKQ010000060.1:0-3814 GCA_045597745.1 Bacteroidaceae bacterium
GCTGTATCGGTATGTCACTCCATGGTGGTGTTATCCCAGCATGTGGTACATTCTTCGTATTCTCAGACTACATGAAGCCAGCTGTACGTATGGCTGCCCTTATGGAGCTCCCAGTTAAGTTTATCTGGACTCACGACGCATTCCGTGTTGGTGAAGATGGACCTACTCACGAGCCAGTTGAGCAGGAAGCACAGATTCGTCTCATGGAGAAGCTTAAGAATCACAGCGGCAAGCCATCTACACTTGTTCTCCGTCCTGCAGACGCTAAGGAGACAACAGAGGCATGGGCACTCGCTATGGACAACATGAGCACTCCAACAGCTCTTATCCTCTCACGTCAGAACATCAACAATCTCCCTGAAGGCAATGACTACAGCCAGGCTGCAAAGGGTGGTTATGTAGTAGCAGGCTCTGATGAAAATCCAGATGTTATCCTCGTTGCTACAGGTTCTGAGGTATCAACTCTCGTTGCTGGAGCAGAACTTCTCCGTAAGGATGGCAAGAAGGTACGTATCGTATCAGTTCCTTCAGAGGGTCTCTTCCGTCAGCAGTCTAAGGAATACCAGCAGAGCGTTCTCCCACAGGGTGTTAAGAAGTTTGGTATGACTGCAGGTCTTCCTGTCAATCTTCTCGGTCTTGTACCAGAGGCAGAAGGCACAATCTGGGGTCTCGAAAGCTTCGGCTTCTCTGCACCATACAAGGTACTCGACGAGAAGCTCGGCTATACTGCAGAGAATGTTTACGAGCAGGTAAACAAGCTTTTCGCTTAATCATTCAACAAGCTATTAGCTGACTAAATTTAGTATATGTGGTTCTGGTTATTCTGGTTATCTGGAATTACTGGAACCACATTTCATATAATAATCAAAGACAATGGAAACTAAGATAATAGGTCTCGCATCAGACCATGCAGCCTACCCTCTCAAGCAGTTTGTCATGAAGTATCTTGAAGAAAAAGGACTCCAGTACAAGGATTATGGTACATACACAGAGGAAAGCTGCAACTATGCAACATACGGACATGCCTTAGCAGAAGGAATAGAAAAGGGTGAAGTATATCCAGGAATTGCAATGTGTGGCTCAGGTGAAGGCATCTCCATGACACTCAACAAGCACCAGTCTATCCGTGCTGGTCTCGTATGGCAGCCAGAGATTGCACATCTTATACGTGAGCACAACAATGCCAACGTGATTGTATTCCCAGGACGTTTTATCAGCGAAGACACATGCCGTCAGTGTCTGGACGAATTCTTTGGTACTGAGTTTGCTGGTGGTCGTCATCAGCAGCGTATTGAGGACATTCCAGTAAAATAACATCATTACAACATACACACACTTTTTGAAGACTGTTACAGCATAATGTGACAGTCTTCTTTTTGTTTATACACAACAGTTGCACATCATCAATATTACCACATTCGAGTGAATAGCTACACTACTCCTGTGGATGCAAATCATACATACGGAAGATTAGCCTTCAACGACCGTATCTTTAGCCTCAGACGACCGTATGTTTAGCCTTCAACGACCGGATGATTTATATCAATCAATTGGGTGTCTTGTTATACATGCATTGTTCTACATATTCTTAATAACATACTTTCTATTGTCAATCATCATTATAATATCTTAAATCGATACTTATTATGTAAGAATAACTTCAAATAACAATTGATTTTTATTAATTAATTGTTATATTTGTACCAAAATACATTTGACTATAACACACATACAACAATACTATGCTTAAAGAAGGATTAACATATACGAGTACACTTACTGTAGGGAAAGAAAATACGGCTCTGGCGCTGGGCTCTGGTGACATGGAAGTGCTTGCCACTCCACAGATGATGGCACTAATGGAAAATGCCGCTATGCTTGCTGTTGCATCAGAATTGCCGAAAGGGGCAACGACTGTAGGCGGTCATATCGAGTCTTCGCATATCAAACCCTCAAAGATTGGTAGTATTGTGTCAGCAACAGCTACCCTTACCAAGGTGGATGGCAAAAAACTATACTTTGATGTCAAGGCTATGATGGGAGAAGAAATAGTAGGCGAAGGGAAGCATCTTCGTTTTGTCGTAGACAGAGAAAAGTTCTTGAGCAGACTATAATTTAACAAGGTAATACTATACAATTAGGCACGGACCTTTAGCTCGGCGATGCCAATGCACCCACATACGACAATTTCGTCAAATTCGTGGTTAAAGAATATAGATTATTATATGTTGAGCCAAAAAGTATATCATTACCATTAACAATGAACTACGAAATGAAATCTATCTTATTCACAATACTCATCCTTTTATGCCTTGGTGCTAATGCCCAGATTGCATCTAAGCAGCAGTCTGCAGCTGGAGTTCAGAAGGTAAAAGACCAAAAGGTAAAGAGTGAACAAGAATATTTGAATGACTTTTCAATTTCTCTTATAGATGAAGCAACGTTCAGACGCATGAATGGCAAGTCTTATAAGGCAGGAGCTGCTATAAGCAGGGAAGAATTGCGTTATTTGCGAATACCTCATTATGATGCAAACGGTAACATCCAAATGGGAGAAATGGTCTGCAACAAGTCTATTGCTAATGATTTGATAGATATATTCAAGCAGTTGTTTAAGGCTAAATATCCAATACAGCAGATGCGTCTTGTTGACGAATATGATGCTGATGATGAGCGAAGTATGACCGCTAACAACACTTCATGCTTTAACTACCGTGCTGTAAATGGTACCAAGGTACTGTCAGCACACAGCAAGGGTACTGCCATAGATATCAATCCTCTTTACAACCCTTGTGTCAGGACACGCAATGGCAAGATAATCGTAGAACCGGTTGCAGGAAACAAATATAGTGTCAGAACTCAAAAGTTCCAGTACAAGATAGATACAAATGACCTTGCATATAAGCTGTTTACTCAGCACGGATTCAGATGGGGAGGCTCATGGCGTACTGTCAAGGACTATCAGCACTTTGAAAAATAGGAAGCCCCTCTCCCCCAACTCCACTCAAACCTCCCCCGCCCTCTCCCATGGAGGGGAGATAAGATAGAGCACGAGGTGAATAGATAGGGCGAGGATGGTAATAATCGAAATACTATATATTATTAATACTAATCATTATGAATTACAAAAAACTAATTTTACCTGTTGTTGGACTCGCACTTTGTGCAACTACACTCAACGCTCAGAAGAATGCAAAGCAACCAGTCATTGGAGATGACGACATGTGTGCTTATCTCTTCACTTACTTTAATAGCAACGCTCCTGAAGACGAGCAGATATGTTATGCTCTCTCTGAAGATGGTTACAACTTCACCCCACTCAATCAGGGCGACCCTGTCATCAGCAGTGATACTATTGCATTCACAGGATGTGTACGTGACCCACATATTCTTCGTGGAGAAGATGGCAAGACATTCTACATGGTTGTGACTGACATGAAGTCATCTCTCGGATGGAGCAGTAATAGAGGTATGGTACTCCTCAAGAGTACTGACCTTATCAACTGGCAGCATTCTGCGATAAACTTCCCTACCCGATACACAAAGGAATGGAAGAACGTGATACGTGTATGGGCTCCAGAGACTATCTACGACAAGCAGGCTGGCAAGTATATGGTTTTCTATTCACTGCGCAAGAGTGACCATGACTCTTTCGACAAGATATATTATCAGTATGCCAATGCAGACTTTACAGACCTTGAAGGTGAACCTAAGTATCTCTTCGATGCTGGCAACGCAACAATCGATGGCGACATCGTATACAATGAGGCAGACCAACTCTATCATCTATTCTACAAGCAGGAGTCTGGACGTG
>JAZLKQ010000061.1:0-1402 GCA_045597745.1 Bacteroidaceae bacterium
ACCTGACATTAGACGCATGGATGATCAAGCCAGCAGACTTTGACCCTAACAAGCGCTACCCTGTCATCGACTACGTATATGGTGAGCCATGGGGCTCGACAGTGCAAGACAGCTGGGAGTACAGCCTCTTCTGGCAGTACCTTGCCAATCAGGGATATATCGTCGTCAGTATCGAGAACCGAGGAGCAGCCGCCCCTCGCGGACGTGAATGGCGTAAGTGTATCTATGGCGAAGTAGGTACAGCGGCAAGCGAAGACCAGGCGAGAGGAGTCATGGACATGGCACGCCAATTCTCGTTCATCGACTCCACACGTATCGGCATCACAGGATGGAGTGGCGGAGGCAGCCAGACGCTCAACTGCATGTTCCGTTACCCAGACGTATTCCATACCGGCATCGCCATAGCATTCGTTGCAGACCAGCGCCTGTACGACACCATATACCAGGAACGCTACATGAATACTCCACAGGCCAATGCAGAAGGTTACCGCCTCGGTTCACCTATCACATACGTAGACGGACTCAAGGGCAACCTCCTGCTCATACACGGCACAGGCGATGACAATGTCCACTACCAGAGTTGCGAAATGCTCGTCAACCAACTTGTCGCACATGGCAAGATATTCTATCAACTCTCCTACCCTATGCGCACACATGCCATAAGCGAGCGTCAAGGCACATACCTACATCTGCGCAAGTCCATCACCGACTTCTGGCTCAAGAACCTGCCTGCAGGAGGAAGATAACTCACACACTCCACCACATAGACACAATGATGGCGTGAACCCAGGTCGGATTCACGCCATCTTAGTATGCACACGCCCCGTTTCCAATCCACAACCTCCCACCAAAGCTTCGTACACACATCACATTCCCACCAACACCCATGTACGACATACGGTCGACAAAGCCTCGACATACGGTCGAGGAAGCTTAATCATACGGTCGATAAAGCTTAATCATACGGTCGTTGCAAATTAATAGGACTTAACCTTATTTACGACAATTGTTTAACATTGTTATCTAACAGCAAAAACACAACATTTTGTTTTTCGCATTAGACATATTCCTATTGCCTGACCTTTCCACATTACCCTGCTTGCAACTTAATTTTACACAACATTCATAAGATGTAGGATACATTATACAAACTTTATAAGTCATGTCATATATTTTCACCGATAAAGTTTGTTATTCTCTCATCTTTTCATTTACTTTGCATCACATCATGCAAAGTGTCGTAACTAAGCACTTGACACCGAGCATGTATGTACATACATATCAAAAGGCGTTTGTTTGCGCTTTGTTCATGGCTATCTGAAACCTGGCAGTTTCACAACTTGGTCACGGATTAAGCAACGACAGATGTCCATCGTGGATGATTATATCAGCCACGTATAGC
>JAZLKQ010000062.1:0-11479 GCA_045597745.1 Bacteroidaceae bacterium
CTGCCACAAGAAAACTCAGCTTCATGTTATGTTCACCATAAAGATAAGTGAGCATCAACATAGGCACGAACGACAAAGGATACGTCCACCTGTCGCACAGAGGACGCATCATGCGCCATACCATCTGCTGGTTGGCTACGAGCAGAGCTGTCAGCACCAATGCACCAATCCACTCTACATAATAGTACTGTGTAAGCATCTCGCCTATATACGCTGCCATGCCACCAGGATACACTATTCGCTCTATCAGGTAGTCGTCAGTCCACATGAACATTTGGAACAGCTCACAGTATGACAGCAGATAGCTACGGCATATCCACCAATACACGAATAGAGCCACAGCGACCAAGCACGTCAACGATATATTTATTAGCTTGCTATATTTCCTCATAATAATAGTAATAGTATGAAATAGTAATTGACTATTATTCGCTTCCCATCAGGTACCGCCACGTATTGCCATACTGACCGGCTATCTCCCGACAACATGCAGGCATGTACGGCTTATGCTTCTGCACCACATTGAGATACTGAGTGTATTTCTCCGGATTGCGCTCGAGGATAGGTGCAAACACCACATACTGCATGGCGATAGCGTTGTCAGTATCATTAAGAAACACGAGGCCAAACATCTTGTCAACCTCTGCATCACTAAAGAGGAAGTTCTTCTTGTACGTAGCTCTACGCATCATGCCCCACTGCTCATGAGCGTTGATCTTGTCTTCGTTGCCGAGATAGGTCATGGCATCATCAGCCCAAGCCTTATAGAATGTCGTCTTCTGCAACTGCAACAGATACTTGCGTGCCACCTCATACTGGCCATTGACTATATTGGTCTCGGCAAGGCGTCGGGTAAGGAACGCACTATGATTGTAGTCTACCAGTCCCTCCTGCGACTCAAAGGCATACTGCTGTGCGGCATTGGTCATGCCTATATGGTAGTATATCTCACCTATGATCTGAGAGATGGTAAAGTCCTTATTGAACGGTGGTATCAACCCACGGGTACCATTCTGGAAGTAGTTGAAACCAGTCTCACCAAGCTGCCCCGTCTCTGCGAGAGCAAGATTGAGTATACTGACCGTGGCAGGAGCGTCAGGATTTTGCCTATTGGCAATGCTGATGATAGCGTTCCAGTCCTGACGACGAAGCAAGTAGTCATACTCTATCACAGACGCATTGTCCTCGTTTACACCCAATCGTACAAGTGGCATGGCACAGACCACCAGAGCCATAGTCACAGCAGCTGTCACCTTAGCATTGGTCTTGACCATCTGCATCTTGGACAGGTATCTTACTACGAAAGGCAGCAAGACAAGCACTACCCACACTACTATCGTCAGCACTGGCACCATGATAGGCTGGCGATAGTATGAGATACCGAAGGCCAGTCGCCATAGTTCGTAAGGCATAAACTGCGCACATAGCAATGGACATAGTACCGATGCAGCCACATGTACCAATCCTGTCTTCCAGTCTCGTATGACCGCATACAGTGCAAGCATATATACTGATGGACCTATCAACCAATAGAACAATGGTATAATCAACGCACCTGACACAATGCGTACCACCCTGTTGCTAATCTTTGAGTATGCCCACACCAACAGCATTGCCACATCAACAGACACCAGATAACTCAACTTGGCATTCTCGTCGCCATAATAGCATACAAGCAACAGCATAGGGATGAATGAGAGCGGGTACATGGACGCCTCACACAATGGTTTCATCAATCGCCACGTCAGTTGCTGACATGCCAAGAGCAACAAAGTCAGCGTCAGCGAACCTACCCACATCACATAGTACAGCTGAGTAAGCATCTCACCAAGGTACGCCGCCATACCACCAGGGTATGCAAGGCGTTCCATCAGATAGTCACTATCCCACAAGAACATCTGCCATTGCTCTTGATAAGCCAGTAGATAGTTGTACCCCTTCCACCAGTAGAAGAAGAGAGCAACGGCAATGACAGATGTCATCACAAGGTATATATACTTATTTATCTGTTTCATCATCTATTCTTTCTGTTATTATTTATCCCCATATATATACGTGTCTCATACCCGACCATTGATTTGCAACGTGCGGTCGTCTCGCACAAATCGACCGGACGTATAACGTAAATAGACCGGACGTATAACGTAAAACGACCGCTCGTCATAAAAGCATCATCTTGACATGCTCATCACTTCACCTTCACCTCTACCCTATTGTCGCCGAGTACATCACGGCTGGCAGAGTGTGCGTCGAAGTCTACCTTGTCCTTTGTAAAGTCTGGACAGTTGAATGAGTCGAGCGACTCACGATAGTATCTGCGAGGGTTGCGCTGAGGCAGAAGGAATGGCTTGGTTGCCTTGCCCTTGTCGTCAATGTACGCAAAGTAAGGGAGATTGTACATGCCGTCCTCACGACGCGAAGAGAACACGAACCAGTGTGAGTTGGTACTCCAGTTATGGAAGGCATCAGCATCATCACTGTTGGCAGTATCGAGAGGATGTGTCTCACCCGTACCGATATTCATCAGCCAGAGGTCTGCTTCTTGATGATTGACCGGGAAGTTGCCAAAGTCCGTCACGCTGTACATGAGCCACTTGCCGTCGTATGACGGACGTGGAAAGGTGAAGCTCTTGTCCATATCACGGGCATTGAGCAGTGTGTCAACGGTCTGTCCGTATGTGCCGTCGGCAGGGTTGAACGATATCTTGCAGAGGCTATACTTAGCCTTGTCATACTCAGCCGGCATATTGCAAGGAGGCGACGTGCAGTAGTAGATGGTCTTGCCGTCTGCCGAGAATACTGGATATGTCTCCCAGTCTGACGTCTGCAGCAGAGGGCAAAGCAGCAGCTCTCGGGTACGCACGTCATAGACGAGGGCATCGCTCATTGTGTCATAGACCTCAATGCGCTGGTTCTTGTCGACGAAGAAGCTCTGATGGATAGAGTTGACGGAAGTCGCTATATAGTCTCCCGAAGGATGCCAGTAGCTATAGCCGAAGTTGGCCTTTGTGCTGTCTGTCTTTGTCGTGTACCAAGCCTTGTCTTCATCGTGGCTTATGAACGTGCCGCCATAGTCTCCACGTACATGGATAAGGTACTGATCGGCACTGCCACGGTTGGCAGTATGGCAGTTCATGCACTGACCAGGTACGGCTGACTCCTCGAGTATTGCGTATTCGTCAAACGAATGTAGGTCTCTCTGATATATGCCTATGAATCCGCCGACCTCATATCCAGGGGCTATACGTCGATAAGTTATGCCAAAGTCCTCGATGGCATACTTGCTCACGTGCATCTTGAAGTCTCTGTACTGTGTCCACCTGTCCTGACTCAGCGCACAGACTGTGAACGTAAGGTCACCTCCTGCATTGGCTGCAAGCAACTGGTGCCATTCGTCCACGTCAAAGTCTACGTACTCGCCATTGTAATGTATCTCGCCTCCTTTGCTTCCCTTCACGACGACATCCATCCACTCGGCGTTGTCATCATCCATTGCGAAGTTCATCGGGGCGATGTCCAATGGTATGGTCACGTCATTATAGTCAGGGTATATGCCTGGCAATGCATCTGTCGTGGTCACATTGGTAGGCACCTTCTGGCAAGACACTACCAGAAGGCAACATGCTATGATATATATGATACGGGGTTTGTTGCTCATGGTCATCAATGTATTAAGTAGTCATCCTCCTGTACTTCTGGCATACTGCCGGACATCATGCGCTTGACATAGCTGGCATAATTGCCATACGTCTGTCCCTTGCTCTGAATACATCGGGCAGCGTCTTCATATCCAGACGGCATCTTGCCAAACTTCTGATTGCACAGTCCTAAGTAATGCATGAACGTAGGTACGTCACCATCAAGCAGGTTCTGTGCCATAAAGTACTCGAGCGCCATACGGTTGTTGTTGTTCTTGAGATAGAGATGAGCAAATATCTTGTTCACCTCGCCATAGCTATAGAAGAAAGGGGTGTCAAGTCTGTACTGCCTTAGTCTGCCATATACCGGATGACTGTTGACCCAGTTCTCCTTGCCTAACATAGTCTCTGCTTCTTCTGCCCATGTACGATAGAAGAGGCTCTGCTTGAGTATGCTGATGTACTTGAGTGCCACCTTGTACTGGCCGTTGATGATACAGCACTCTGCCATGCGCTTGGTGAGACGGCCGCTTGACTGTCCGTTGAGTATGCTCTCCTGGAGGTCAAAGGCATATCGCATAGACTCGTTGACGAGCCCTAACTGATAGCACGCCTCCATTGTCGGATAGAGGCTCATATTGTCTCTTATCAAAGGCATAAGCAGTCCATCATGGCCACTCTGGTAGAACTGGAACTGTCTCTCTGCAAGTTGTCCTTTCATGGCAAGGGCAAGATTGACGCTCTCGCTGCTGAATGCCGTCTTGACCTGATACGTCTCTGCACGCTTGATAATCTCGTCCCACTTGCTTCCTCGTATAAGGAAATCCTGACGAACAATCTCATATCCATCCTTGTCATAGCCGACAAAGACGGCAAGCACTGACATCGTCACAGCCATGACAGCCTCTGCCCACACCATCCATCGGGTGACGAAGAACCTCTGTGCTATCATCAGCAGAGGTACAACTGCCGGAGTTATGCCCATAAGCGGGCTGACCTCCATTGGTGCACGATAATAGTTGAGTCCTATGAAGACTGACACCAGTGGCCATTGTGGTAAGATAAATGCGTATGCTACTACCTCTATCACGATGACATAGAGAGGCATCCAGATATTTCGCCATACTATAGCCTTGTCGCCATCTGCACTGAGCATCCTCATCAACGCATACATCATGACTATTGGACCTAAGAGATAGTAGAGAACGGGAATGAGGACGAGGTCAAACGGTGCACCGAGACGATGGCACAGTCTGTATGCTACCAATGTAAGGACGAACGCCATCTCATACGAATGCAACGTCAGCGGGTCGCCCATTGTCCAAAGCATAAGTGCCAATGGTATGACTGCCAGTCCTCGATGACGGACTGGCATACAGAAGTACATCACGACAAAGAGTGTCGCCTGCAAGAGTCCGCCTATCCATGGGTAATAATAGAACTGCACCACAAACTCGCTGAGATAGTCTGCAAGACCACCCACTGTACTTATGTCGCCTACGAAATAGTCGAATGAATACAAGAACAGCTGGTTTTCCTCCTGATAAGACAATGCATGTGGATATAAGACCGCCCAGAACACGAATATCAGGCCGAATATCAATGCCGTAATCAGCAGTCCTATATGTTGGGTAATAATCTTCTTAAGTTGCATAACTGATGTAGGAGGAACACTGTACTCCTTATGATGATAGATGATTATATACTATTTGGCATCTTAACTTTGGATTATTTTTGACAAAAACATTAAAAACAAGCAACTTCATCTGGGTCGACTCTATGCTCCTATCGGACTCCCCTCGCCCTATAGGGGGAGAGGGGCTGGGGGAGAGGGGCTTTTTTGTTTTATCATCGTCTACAGTTGTACCAAACAGTATAATATCTACTAATGAATATTAGTCCAACGGCATCTCCTTGATGGTGCCGTCTGGCATACGCCTCTTGTATGATGTTGGGAACAATTTGCCAAGGAACTCCTTGAGTGGGCCTTCGAACATATTGGCAGAGAGACGACGAGTATAGTTCTTGTAAGCCACGTAGAGACTGTCGCCATGAGCCTTTATCGCATTGGCTCTGGCAGTATCGCCTATCTCCTGTGCCTGACTCATCTCTTTGCGTAGCTCTGCCATCACTGGATTGCGTGACTCTGTAACTTCCTTCCACATCTGCAGAGAGTCATTGCTTGGCGTACCCTTGCATGAACTAATAGAGTCAATGACTGCCTGGACTTCGCCTGGCTCTGCAACGACAAGCAGATCCTGTAGTCCGAACCTATATTTGAACGTCATACGAAGGATCATCATCATGTTCTTGTCTGTAGTAAACTCAAACTTCCTGTCCTTGACAAAACACGAGTCGATGCCGACACTGTCACGGATCGTCTTGTCCTCAGCTATCAGATATATACACTTGTCATTGTAATCGTCACTTGGTAGAGTACCCACGATATGACACACACCATTAGGGATGGCCGTTTCTTGTTTTTTGCTTGTGCAAGCGATGGTCATAAGCAGAACCATCAGCATTGCAATAATACTCATTTGGTATTTCATAATCTGTTATCAATTAGCAATACGACATAGATATGTGCACAATACACATAATATACTGCAAATTAACGACATTATTTTGACATGTCAAAATATATAAGGTACTATATAACAAAGATAGCCGTGAGCTCTATGCCCACGGCTATCAATTATTAAGTTATGCTATGTATTCAATAGATTTATTATCTCTTGAAACACCAGTAAGTACCCTCGCTCCAACCGTCGAAAGCACCATTGTCTGGATAAGTGAGGATAAGTCTGTTTGGAGTAATAGTGTGAATCTGGTACTCTGTTACGTAACGACCACCTGCATTGATCTCGAATGGGAAGAGAGTTGCACCCTCAGAAGTACGGAGAGTTCCACGCTGCCATGCAGTATGAATAGAAGGGTCGAATGAGTAATCACCAGTACGGATTGAGTTGCCTTGTGCATCGAAGCAAGTCACTCTACCACGACTGAAAATCATTGTAGCTGCATTGTTCTCTTCACCAGTAGGCTCGCCTGTAACTGAGTGACCCATCTGACCAGCGAGGTCAGCTGCATTCTCTACACCCCACCATACGAGGCCACCGAGTTCTGAAAAACTATCACCAGTAAATCCGAAGTTACCCCAACATTTACCGATGTAGTCGAAGTCCCATGTCCATGCACCTGAAGCAGCAGAGCCCTGTACATCTACGATATCATTGTACTTGCGCTCTACGCTCTGGAAGCACCAGTATGTTGCTTCCTTCCAATCACCATTTGTAGGCCATTCGCCACCGTCAGGATAAGCGAGAACGAGGAGATCTTCTGAAAGCTCGTGTACCTCAAACTTAGTAACGTACTTACCACCAGCGTTGATCTCGTATGGGAAGAGAGTAGCGCCTTCAGATGTAGTAAGAGTAGCAAGAGACCAGTCTGAGTCAGGATTGTAGTCGGAAATTTCGAATGTACCCTTACGTATCTGGTTAGCATCCTTATCGTAGCATACTACACTACCATCCTCGTTGAATACCATGTAAGCGTCATTGTCCTCTTCACCGATAGCAACACCAGTAACTGAGTGCTTCATCTGACCTGTGAGTTGAGCAGCGTCGTTGACACCCCACCAAGCGTTGCCACTGATAGAATGACCGCCACTACCATTACCGCCCATGTTACCCCAACAAGCACCACCTTCTGCATTATTGTAACCAAAGTACCAAGTCCAAGCCTTAGATGTTGGAGCAACACCATTGCCTACGAGAAGCTTCATCTCAGGAGCAAGGTCAGCCTGAACATAAACGGTGAGAGCAGTATCGGCTACAGACTCGCTGTTGTCAGCAGCGACTGCACGAATCTTGAATGCCTGACGTGGATCTGCACCACGACCAGCTGCCAACAAGAATTCGCCTGCCGCACCACTAGCGAGCACCTTCTCATTACCTTCTTTGTCTACGACGAATATAGATACAGTAGTAGCAGGATTGGTCTGGAATGACACATAGTTACCATCCTCTGCAAGATTACCTTCTGCATCACGCTGAACGAAAGTGATACGCTCAAGCAATTCGTCTGCATTTGCCAGCGAATAGCTTAATGATCCATCCTCACATACTGGATCGCAGGCTGTGAAGAGGCCCATTGCAGCTACAGCTGAAAGCATTAATATTGATTTCTTCATAATCTTATTCTTTATTCAATGTTAATTTAATACTGGACAACCACCGATGTTAGAATGAGCAACGTCTTCAGATCTCCAACCTGGGTTCTGCTTCAATACGCTTTCGTTATCAATGATCTTAATCTGACCTACAGGTATCTTGAGGAAGCCGTCAGTCTCTGCATAACGCTGAGCCCATGAACATGTAGCGTGCTTAAGAACTGTCCAATGATCCATGTAGTAAGCCTTAGAGCCTGTCTGCTTCTCGAGAGCAAGAGCTGCCTCACAACTAGCTCCACCGTTCTTACCTGACCAACGACGAAGGTCATTGAAACGAAGACCTTCACCCATGAACTCGTGGAGACGCTCGAGCTTAATCTGCTTCCAGTTGTAGTTAGCCTCAGCAAGACCTGCACGTTTACGAACCTCATTCATATACTTCTTGTCACCTGTAAGCTCAGTGTGCATGAGAAGGATATCAGAGAAACGCATGAGGTAGAGGTCTGCGAAGTGGTCACCCTGCATAGAGTTACCGTTACTCTGAGTAATAGAACCACGAACAAGAGCCCACCATGTACGTGAAGCAGTACCGTCGAACTTATTCTGCTTTGAAGTAACAGCGAGAATCTTCTTATTGTAGAGACCAGTCTCACTTGCAGCATCACTTACATAGTCGAAGCCATCCTTGATTTCGTCTTCTACGTCGAGGATAGTAGCCTTCTTACGCTTGTCCGCAGGCTCCCATTCAGCATTGTCCTTCATGTTGTAGTTGAAGACACCCTGTCCCCAACCTTCACCATATGGGAATGCAGCTTCAAGACCGTTAGCGATACCCTTAGGACCTGAACCTGTACGGAGTGAGCAGTAGAGTGAGTTCTGGTTGATGAAGCCCATCTGGATAGTACCATTCCAAGATGCACAGTTAGTGAACTGTACCTGGAATACTTCCTCATCATTGCCATTACCAGCCCAGTACTCCTTAGAAGCAGCAAGGTCTGATACGTATGGATATCCATCATTAGTTGTATACTCGTTAGTGTACTGCCAGAGACGGCGGAAGTCTTGGATAAGATCATATCCGTAATCTGCCCTATGACCAGCTACAGATTCAAGAACATTTACAACCATCTTCTTTGTAAGGAAAGCACTATCAGCCTCCTGTGCAGGAAGTGGGATATCTTTGAGGTCAGCTGTAGCAAGCTCACCAGCCTGCTTATAGAATCCCTGATAGAACATATATGCACGTGCAAGGTATCCTGCAGCGGCACCCTTAGTCGCATGACCATCACCCTTAGTTGTACCACCTGTCTGCATGAGGTTGTATGCAGACTGGAAGTCAGCGAGGATATGTGGATAGATCACATCCTCAGCACTCTGCTGTGGACATGGTGATGGAGCAGAAGCCTGCCAGTAAGCAGGGATATCACCAAAGAACTGTGATCCCCAGAGGTAGTAGAGGCCACGGAGGAAGTATGCCTCACCAAGAAGTTGGTCACGCTTAGACTTGTCAGGCCAGTTAAAGTTATCTACAGAATAGATGATAGTGTTAGCACGAGCTACACCAGCGTAAACAGCTGTGTATGCCTTGTCAAAGAGCGCATCCTTGTTGGTAGTAATGTTAGCGATAGCAGAAGCCTCAACGTCACCAGTACCACCACCACCATTACACTCGTCTGACATAAGGTTGTTGACCAACCATGGTCCCTGCAATGGATCCTGATTAAACTGATTGAGCACAGAATAAGCAGCAGTCAACTCCATGTCGAGGTCCTGAACCTGAGCAGGGAAGTTACCTGTATTAGGCTGTGTTCTATTTTCGGAATCGAGCATGTCATCGCATGATGTAAGTGCAAGGACAGCAACTGATGCCATTAAAATTATCTTTTTCATATTATATCTTTATCTTCTTAATTAGTAATTCGATTAAGATTAGAACTTGATGCTACATCCGAGGATGAATGTACGAGCTGATGGATAGAGACCGAGGTCGATACCCTTTGCCCATCCATTTGTATCACCATTGCTACCTACTTCAGGATCTACACCTGTGTAGCTTGTGAATGTGAGGAGGTTCTGCATCTGTGCGTAAACACGAAGCTGCTGGAATGGTGAAGACTTCCATATCTTGTTGAAGTCATAACCAACAGTGATGTTCTGGATGCGGAGGTAGTCAGCGTCCTGCATGTAGCGAGTAGATACCCACTGGTTGTTCTCAACACCAACAGCACCTACAGTAAGGCGTGGCTGTGAGTTGCTTGTGCCTTCGCCGTGCCAACGGTTGAATGCGTCAGTTGTGTAGTTTTCCCATGGACCACCGAGGAGAGCCTTACGATAGCACTGCATAACCTGCATACCGAATGCACCGTATGCCTGGATACCGAAGTCGAAGCCCTTATAGTCGAAACCAAGGTTGATACCGAGTGTTACGTCTGGATGTGGGTTACCAATCTCATGACGGTCGAGGTCGTAGTTGATAACACCATCATGGTCGTAGTCGTACCAGATCATGTCGCCAGGAGCTGCGTTAGGAAGGACAGCCTGACCTGCAGCGCGAGCTGCGTCGATCTGTGCCTGATTCTGCCAGATACCTGTGTAAGACATACCTGAGAAGTAACCTACTGGATGACCAACCTCTACGAGAGATACGTAAGAAGAGTTCTGGAACAATGAACTCTGGAGCTCGTCACCAATCTTACCTGATGCTGAAGCAAGACGAGTTACCTTGTTCTTGTTGGTTGCGATATTAACGCCTGCGTGATAGTTGAAGTCCTTACCGATACGGTCTTTCCAGTTGACAGCGATTTCGAAACCATGGTTCTTGATATCACCACCGTTAATCATAGGAGCCTGTACTACACCGTAAACGTCAGAGATAGGTGCGCGAACGAGCCAGTCCTTAGTAGCCTTGTTGTACCAGTCGAAGCTCAAACCGAGTCTACCATTGAGGAAGCGAGCATCGAAACCGAGGTCAATCTGCTCTGAAGTTTCCCAAGTTACGTCTTCGTTAGCAGCATTGAGAGCGTATGCACCTGAGCTGTAGCCTGTGTTGCTTACAGACTGCTCGTTAGAGCTACCGAACTTGTATGCGTAGTCTGCATAAGCTGTTGGTGAGAAGCCGATGTTAGAAAGGTAGTTGAAGTTGTCGATCTGACAGTTACCGTTCTGACCCCAAGATGCACGAATCTTAAACTGATCAAGCCATGAAGAGTTGCTCTCCATCCAAGACTCACGTGCGATATCCCAACCTGCAGAGAATGATGGGAATGTACCCCAACGATGTCCGCGAGCGAAGTTGCAAGAACCGTCAGTACGGAGGATAGCAGTAGCCATGTAACGCTCATCGTAGTTCCAGTTCAAACGACCGAAGAATGAAGCGATAGCATAGTCAGTATCAGCGTTACCAGAGAAACCAGTTACGTTAGATGCGTCGAAGTTGTCATACAATACATAGTTGAAGCCCTTAGTGATAAGTGACTTAGCGTCTGCAGCGTTGACAGCAGTTGAGAGTGAGAGGTTAGAGTTCCAAGAGTTCTTCTCGAAAGACTGACCAACCAAGATGTCGAGATGATGCTTGCCAAGGTTCTGGAATGTATAAGAGATAGTATTCTCGAGTGAGATGCTACCGCTAAGACCTTCGTATGTAGAGAGCTTGTAAGAATCGCTTGCC
>JAZLKQ010000063.1:0-3435 GCA_045597745.1 Bacteroidaceae bacterium
AAGTGGGTTAAAGAATAAATAAGTGTGGAAGCACACATTTACTTGAGGCTCATTAATATTGATAATAAAACAACAATTCATAAATCAAGAAATGAAAACTATTACTATGGTCCGTAATGGACTGATGACATTGGCAGTTGCAGCACTCGTAGCTGCATGCAACAGTAACAAGCAGGGTGCTGAAGAGGAAAAGGCCGAGGAGGCAGTAGAGGAATCAGTAGAGAGCGTAAAGAGTGGCTCAAACCTCAAGATTGCGTTTGTACTTATCGATACTCTTACAAGCCAGTACGAACTATACAAGGATGTAAGCGACAATTTCCAGAAGAAGCAGGCTAACGCAGAAGCTACAATCAATGAGAAAGGCAAGACTTTCTCAGCACAGGTGCAGGCATTCCAGACAAAGGCTCAGAGCAATCAGTACACACAGGAGCAGTACAATCAGGAGCAGGCTCGTCTTGCTAAGCTTCAGCAGGATATTCAGGACTTGCAGGGTCGTCTCTCCAATTCTCTACAGGAGGAGTATCAGAAGGAGTTGCAGGCACTTACTGACACTATCCAGAACTTCATGAAGACATACGCAAAGGAGAAAGGCTATGACTTCATACTTTGCAAGAGTTCAGGCATCGATCAGGTACTTTATGCTGCACCACAGTATGATGTAACTGACGAGGTAGTTGCAGCTCTCAACAAGCGCTACTCAAAGAAGAAAGCTGACGCTAAAGACGAAGACAAGAAGTAATTATTCTAATGCATAATGCATAATTAATAAGAGAGGTGACGTTTTCGAATTAATGGAAACGTCACCTCTCTTTATTAACCATCATTTAAGTTCGATAGTATATAGCGTGCATTTGATACAAAAATCTCAATACTTCATACAATATCCCATGTGAGATATATTGGCAACTGTACAATAGTATTACATTTGCATACGAAACTAACATATATATGCTTATGAATACTGATAGAAATAGACTTGTAAAGAAAGTATTGAGAGTTGTACTTGTAGTTGTAGCAATCCTGTTGCTTGTGCCACAACCACTTTGCAATCCTGTTGAGGGTGCAGGCGACAGAAGTTATAGTCATGAGACCTTTTGGGCGCCATGGGGAGACCATCATCATCATGGAGTAGACATCTTTGCAAAGAGAGGTACGCCGATACATCCTGCATGTGCAGGTATCGTCATATTTGTTACACACAATCGTGGTAATGGCGGCAATACAGTATCAATACTTGGCACACATGGGCGCATATACTACTATGCTCACATGGATGAGGTAAAGACATTTGTGGGGGCGGTAGTTACTCCATGGAGCGAGATAGGTACAGTAGGCAATACAGGCAATGCTGCACGTACTCCGAGTCATTGTCATTTTGCCATACTTACACTATTCCCACGATTGGAGCACTTTGTACCAGCCAGCCAATACACAAAGACCGATGACGCCTTCAAGATGTTCTTTGTCAATCCAGTGAAAGCGTTTGATGGTGAGCAGATATGGTAGGGGGGCTATTCTTCGACTATAGGATAGAGTTCTATAAATTCGCCCTGATGTCTCTGCCCGTCATTGATGAGTTCTGCCATCTTCTCTCCGACAGTATCAATCGTATGAAATCCTGGTAGAGCCATGTTGCCGTTGAGATCTGTAGTAGTTGGTCCTGGATGAACTGTAAATATCTCTACTGGCACTTTATTCTGTTCGAACTCCATAGCCATAACACCTGTCATGGCATTTTGTGCAGCCTTGCTTGCAACGTAAGCAAGTGGATGCCAGTATGGGCTCACTTCAGATGGTACAGTAACATTGACTATACGTCCATTATTGTTTGCAATAAGAGGTATAAGAGCCTTAGTTAGAGCAAATGTACCAATATAGTTGACATCTATAGTCTCCTTGATAGATAGTATATCAGTCTCATAACTTTTGAGAGACATGTCTCCAGGTATGCCAGCGTTGTTGACGAGCAAGGACAGGGTAGGGTATGTCGACTCTATTTCCTTTGCAGCGATTTCCAATCCATTGATATCATTTAGATTGATATTTATCCATCCTTTCACATCGATACCCATAGACTTTAGGCTGTCTATAGCGGCGGTAGCACGCTGGCTGTCACGTGCTCCTATCACGATACTCCAGCCACTCATGCCGAGATACTTTGCGATGCCGTAACCGATGCCTTTGTTTGCACCGGTGATTAATGCTAACTTATTCATGTTGTTGATGATATTGAGTTATATAGATATTGTGTTTGTTAATCAGAAGAATTCAGGCTTACGCTTTCGGGCTTCTTCTATCGTAAGCAAGTCTTTCGGATGGTCAGCATGAGCATGACGAAGCTCATCGTAATGGCGGTCAAGCTGATGTGCATATTCGTCATGAGTTGAGGGGTTGAGCAGACGTGCTGCGGCAACGGCATTTTGTGAAGCGTCCTTCATCCATAATATCGGAGCTGAGTATACAGGGGCAATCTTAAGGGCAGTATGGAGTTCGCTTGTTGTTGCTCCACCTATCATGAGAGGTATGTTGACTCCAGATCGTTGTAAGGCTGTAGCGACATTGACCATCTCTTCAAGTGAAGGTGTGATGAGTCCTGATAGACCAATTATATCCACCTTCTCTTCGATAGCTCTACGTACAATCTCCTCTGTAGGTACCATCACTCCGAGGTCGATGATCTCGTAGTTGTTGCAGGCTAGTACTACGCTTACTATATTCTTGCCAATATCATGTACATCGCCTTTGACTGTGGCGAGAAGTACTTTGCCTGCCTTTGCTTTACCTTGCTCATGCCCTGCTTCAATGAGTGGTTGTAGTATAGATACTGCTCGCTTCATGGTGCGTGCGGTTTTTACCACCTGAGGCAGAAACATCTTGCCGGCACCAAACAATTCACCAACCTTATTCATGGCATCCATGAGCGGTCCCTCTATGATACTTACAGCGTCTCCGTAGCAGGCAACAGCTTCTGCAAGGTCAGACTCAAGGTATTCGCTAACTCCCTTGACGAGTGCATATTGCAGACGTTGTTCGATGGTATCATCTCTCCATGAGTGTGTACTGGCAGAGGCTGTAGCATTTGCTCCTCCAGCCTTTTCTGCTTCTTTCTCCGCCTTTATTCGGTCAGCTATCTCAATAAGTCGCTCAGTTGCGTCGCTTCTGCGATTGAGCAATACATCATCTATAGCGGCAAGGACATCTTCAGGAATGTCTGAGTATATGACTTGAGTGGCAGGATTGACGATGCCCATGTCTTGACCACACTGTATGGTATGGTAGAGGAATACTGCGTGCATTGCTTCACGTATATAATTATTTCCACGGAAGGAAAAAGACAGGTTACTCACACCACCACTAACATGTGATCCAGGAAGATTCATCCTTATCCACTTGGTTGCTCTTATGAAATCTAAAGCATAATTATTATGTTCCTCA
>JAZLKQ010000064.1:0-5681 GCA_045597745.1 Bacteroidaceae bacterium
CTCATCAGGTGACACTCAGTAGCTACAGTATAGGTCAGACAGAGGTGACTCAGGCACTTTGGCAGGCTGTGATGGGAAGTAACCCTTCAAACTTCAATGGCAATAACAAGCCTGTAGAAAAAGTAAGCTGGAATGACTGCCAGACATTCATCAAGAAGCTCAATACTCTTACAGGTGAACACTTCCGTCTTCCTACAGAGGCAGAGTGGGAATACGCTGCAAGAGGTGGGAAAAAGAGCAAGAGCTATAAGTATAGCGGAAGCAACAATATAGACGATGTTGCATGGTATTATAGCAATAGTAGCAATATGACTCACGATGTCGCAACCAAGCAACCAAATGAGCTCGGCATCTATGACATGAGTGGTAACGTATACGAGTGGTGTCAGGACTGGTATGGGGAGAACTACTACAGCAGTAGCCCTCAGACTGACCCTACTGGACCTTCAAGTGGCTCTTTTCGTGTGCTTCGTGGTGGCAGTTGGGACTGCAATGCGGAGGGCTGTCGCTCGTCGTATCGTAACTACCTCAATCCCGACGACAGCGACTGCAGCTTCGGGTTGCGCCTTGCCCTTTCAGTTTACTAATATTCAAAGCTAACCATGACGTGCATATAAGTGTCAACTAATATAGGAGCCGCATAGATAATGGCAGTCTATGCGGCTCTATTTATTATGTTAATCATATTTATTTAGCACATCTCATTCACGGATTAATCATAACTGTCTCCGTATGTTGCCGTCCGGGCGCTTAGGCTATGAGTTGTGCCATCAGCATACTCCTCCCCTAAAATAGGGGAGGTGGCTGAAAGCCGGAGGGGTATTAGTAACTTAATATATAATTAGGTACAGCGTATAGTGTCTCACTCGGCATACATCCGGAGGTATATACTGCTCGCTATGCCAAATTACCATAAATAATCCGTCAAATCAGTGTAATCCGTTTGTCAGTGACGTAGCGTAAATAAATAGGCTCTCGCCTGACAAACTGATTACAGATATATAAGCGAAACTTGTATATACCTAATATAATTCGCCCCGACTTCCGATGAAAGCCGGGGCGAAGTGTATAATATCGTAGGTGGATAGTATTACAACTTAATCTTAAGCATAGTGAATGAGTAAGGAGCTACGTCGAGCGTCATCTGCTTCTTGACCTTGATGCTCTCAGTCTTAGGAGCGATAGGCTGCTTGTCGTAGTTGTTTTCATCATCTGGATTACCAGAGATAGTTACCTTCTCTGCATTTGACTTTACTGAGAATCGAGAGAGGTCAATGCTTGCTGTCGCTGCATTTGCGCCAGTGTTGCAGACCTTGACAAAGAGTTCGCGAGTCTTTGTGTTGAGCACTACAGACTGTCCGAGAGCCTTATCATCTGAGTTGAACTTGACGCAGTCGCCATAGTAGTAGTTACCGCTTGACTTACCGAACATCTGCTGTATGTAGTAGCTACAAGTGAGGTATGGACGCTCGTTGTCGAAGTAGATGAGGTCAGGGTTCCAGCTTGTAGCGTTTTTGCGAGCAAAGAGTGGTGCGTATGATGTCATGACAACAACATCGGCGTTTGCCTCTACATGGAGGAGGTAGAGACCCTCTGCAAGTGCGTCGATGAGCTTCTTGTCCTTAGCGGCATACTCGCCGAGGTAAACCTTAGTCTTGCGGTCACGTGGATAGCTGTCATACTGACGGCTTGTGAGGAAGTAGCTGTTAGGCTCGTAGTAGTGTTCGTCGATGATAGGGAGGTCAATCTCTTCTGCAAGCTTCCATCCGTTCTCGTAGTCAGGGTTGCCCTTATGGCTGCCAGGGCCAGCAGTACCTACGATGACGATTTCAGGATGTGCTGCTCTCACCTTATTATATATATACTTGAATCTCTCTGCAAACTCAGGAGTAATCTTCTCCTCGTTACCTATACCGAGATACTTGAGGTTGAATGGTTCTGGATGACCTGCCTCTGCACGTACCTTACCCCACTTGGTGTTGACATCACCATTAGCCCATTCGATGAGGTCGAGCGCTTCGTCTACCCATTCGTCCATCTCGCTCATAGGTACTACGTCCTGAGCCTGAGTCTTCATGTTCCATCCACCGTTAGTACCCTGACAGCTCACACCGCAAGGAAGGATAGGTATTGGCTGCATACCCATATCTTCACACAGCTGGAAATACTCGAAGTAACCGAGCGCCATAGACTGGTGGTAGTTCCATGTATTCTTGAGTCCCTTACGAGTCTCCTTAGGTCCGACAGTAGTCTTCCAACGGTATGTGTCCCAGAATCCGTCGCCACCACCGTGTACTACACAACCGCCAGGGAATCGCATAAACTTAGGCTTGAGTGCCTCAAGTGCCTCGGCAAGATCCTTGCGAAGTCCATGGCCCTTGTATGTGTCTTGTGGCATCAGTGATACCATATCTACATCCATTACACCTGTTGTGAGAGACAGTATCTGCAGTCTCGCATTGGCACAAGCTTCGGTAGCAGTGATAGTACATGAGTACTTCTTCCACTGGTTGCCAGATACCGTTACGTTAGCCTCGCCGATGAGCTTTGGGTCCTTGCCCCATCCCTGAGGCTGTACGATAGCGATGCGCAGTTGCTTGTCTTCGCCCTTTACGTTACGGCAGAAGATAGAGAAGTCGTACTTTGCCTCAGCCTTGACAGAGATACCGTCAAATCCGTCGTTCTCTATACCATAACCAGTCCATCCTGTGTAGTCGTAGTAGTGACCTACACGCTCGATGTTGAGTCGTAGATAGTTAGGATTGTTAGGGTGGATAGGATCCTGCTGCTTAGTCTCAAGCACGCCGAGTGAGTGTCCAGGACGTACAACTCTCCATGCAGTAGTAGAGCCCCATCCGTCACGCTCACTTGCATTGTACTCGAAGGAACCGTTCTGGATGAGTTCGGCACAGAGTCCACCGTCTGCAGACGAACTGATGTCCTCGAAGAAAATTCCGATAAGTTCGTCGCTGATCTGCTTGCCTCCAGCTGGTGCTGTCATGGGCTTCTGTGCATGTAGTCCCATGGCTGATGCTACGATGATAGCACTGAGAAGATGTCTTTTGTTCATTTGTAATGATTGTTAGATTAATGCATTATAATTAATGTGTAAATTTTTGCAAATATATGAAAATATATCAACATATCAGCATCAATCTGTCAAATGGTGAAAGAAAGTGCAATGTTTTTGCGTTATTCATATAATAAACAGAGAGTATGTCCGTTTTTATAGTTGTAAGCAAAACTTATAATTTATAATTAATTAAATCTCTGATTGCCTATGGTAAATGATTCTACTCCTAACAATAACATAAATAATGTACCAAGCAAAGTCGTAAAGATGAAGTCGCAGTGTCTCCATGCTGGTAAGGACACTCTGTATCTGATACGCTTGCTGGCAAGGGTGATGTCGCCAATGCCTGCTAATATATAGGTATATTGAACACTAATAAGTTGCTTGAGGTTCTGGCATCCAACGAACATGCCAGACAGCTTGGCGAGGCTGTACGCAAGTCCTCGTGCAAGCGCATTATGGTCGGTGGGCTGATGGGTTCATCGACAGCATTGTATTTTGCCTCACTCACAGTAGGCAGACGCCATCTGCCACCGATACTCTTTGTCATGAACGACCATGACGAGGCGGGGTATCTGTATCAGGACCTTGTACAGATGATAGGTGAGGAGCGTGTGCTCTTCTTTCCGTCGTCGTATAAGCGGGCTATCAAGTACAATCAGAAGGATAGTGCCAACGAGATACTCCGTACGGAGGTCTTGAGTCGTATGTCGTCGGATGGTGCTTCGGACGGACTCTTTGTAGTGACATGTCCGGAAGCCCTTGCAGAGAAAGTGGTGTCTAAGCATGAACTGAGCACCAATACTCTGAACATCAAGGTGGGTGACGTGATAGACATCATCGCCTTTGAGAAGCGTCTCTTCGAATTGGGATTTACACATACTGACTATGTATATGAACCGGGGCAGTTTGCTATACGTGGTTCGATAGTAGATGTCTTCTCGTATTCGTCGGAAGTACCATACCGTATAGACTTCTTCGGTGATGACGTGGACAGCATACGTACATTTGATGTGCAGAGTCAGTTGTCAGAGACTAAGCTTGACATTGTCACCATCGTGCCGGAGATGGCAGGTACAGATACTGACTATATCTCTATCATGGACTTCATGCCTAAGAACATGGTGATAGCGCTCAACGACATGACATTTGTGTGCGACAGGATAGAGCAGATATACGGAGAGGGATTTTCCCGACAGGCACAGGAGGAGATGCTGAGCAGTGAGGGCAATGAGGCGCTGGACAACCTTGTGGCGTTGCAGACAAAGATGCTGAGTGAACCAGAGGCGTTCAGACGGTCAATGCTTGACTTCCGCCGGATAGAGTTGGCGCATCATCGCATAAGCGAAGAGATGGCAGCTGGACGGAGTACGGCACTTGTCAATTTTGATACGTCGGTGCAGCCTTTGTTCCATAAGAATTTTGACCTCGTCAATAAGGAGTTTACCCGACTTCTTGCAGATGGTTATCGCCTCAATATACTTGCTGACAGTAGCAAGCAGATAGCCCGTCTGCAGGACATCTTCACGCAGATGGCGGAAGATGGTGGCGGTATGCTCATAGGTTTTGAGCCAATAGGCAAGGCTATACACGAGGGATTTGTAGATGAGACACTCAAGCAATGTTTCTTCACGGATCATCAGATATTTGACAGATTCCACAAGTACAACCTCAAGAGTGACCGTGCACGTAAGGGTAAGGTGGCTCTTACTCTCAAGGAGATTAGCCAGTTTGAAATAGGTGACTACGTAGTACATATAGATCATGGTGTCGGCAGATTTGGCGGGCTGATACGTGTGCCGAACAATGGTGTGATGCAGGAGATGATAAAGATCACGTACCAGAATGAGGACACCGTATATGTGTCTATCCATGCCTTGCACAAGGTGTCAAAGTACAAGGGACGTGAGGGTGAGCCTCCGCATCTCAACAGGCTTGGTACTGGTGCATGGGAACGTATGAAGGATAAGGTCAAGACTAAGGTCAAGGACATAGCTCGCGACCTTATCAGACTCTATGCACAGCGTAGGAAGGAGAAGGGATTTGCCTATAGTCATGACAGCTATATGCAGCACGAACTTGAGGCAAGTTTCCTGTATGAAGACACTCCCGACCAGCTCAAGGCGACTCAAGATGTCAAGGCGGACATGGAGTCAGAACGTCCTATGGACCGCCTTGTATGCGGTGACGTGGGATTTGGCAAGACGGAGGTTGCGGTGAGAGCAGCATTTAAGGCAGCTACAGACGGCAAGCAGGTCGCTGTACTCGTACCTACTACAGTCCTGGCATATCAGCATTATCGTACCTTCTCCTCACGTCTGAAGGACTTCCCCGTAAGGGTGGACTACCTCAGCCGTGCACGTACAGCAAAGGAACTCAAGACTGTCCTTGCAGATCTGGCAGACGGCAAGATAGACATCATCGTAGGTACACACAAGCTGATAGGCAAGCAAGTGAAGTTTAAGGACCTCGGGTTGCTTGTGATAGATGAAGAGCAGAAGTTTGGTGTCAGCGTGAAGGAGAAGCTCCGTCAGCTAAAGGTCAATGTGGACACCCTCACCATGACAGCCACACCTATACCACGTACGTTGCAGTTCTCGCTCATGGG
>JAZLKQ010000065.1:0-2009 GCA_045597745.1 Bacteroidaceae bacterium
TTCCTTCTCTTTCTGCTGCTGATACCATATATTTGGTATCTCTATCGCAGCTCAAAGAAATCAGCCACGATGCTTGTTGCTGATACTTCGGGCTATTCCAAGTTGCCGAAGTCATTACGCCAGCGACTGATGTGGCTGCCAAATGCGTTGCGTGCAGCTATGATAGCCATGCTTATCTTTGCTCTTGCCCGACCTCAAACAAACAGTTCATGGGGCACTCGTACAGCAGAAGGTATCGACATAATGTTGGCGATGGACGTCTCAACGAGTATGACTCTCACCGACCTCACGCCTTCTCGTATAAGTGCTGCGAAGAGTGTGGCTGCTGAGTTCATCAATAATCGTCCTGACGATAACATTGGCTTGACAGTATTTGCTGCTGAAGCCTTTACACAATGTCCGATGACTACCGACCATGCTTCCCTTCTCAACATGCTCAGAAGTGTAGGAACAGAGATGGCAGAAAGCGGTATTCTTGAAGACGGAACGGCTATTGGTATGGGCTTGGCTAACTCTCTCTCACGCCTTAAAGATTCAAAGGCTAAGAGCAGGGTAGTGATTTTGCTTACAGATGGTAGTAACAACTGCGGAGAAATCTCACCACTTCAGGCTGCCAAGATTGCAAAGACATACGGCATAAGGGTTTATACCATTGCTGCCTACAGCGGAAAATTGCTGTCGGTTCCGGTTCAGGTTGGTGGAACTATCCAGTATGTTCATACAAAGGATCAAGTCGATGAAAAGTCGCTTGCCCAAATTGCCCAGATGACAGACGGTAAGTTCTATCGCGCCACAAACTCAAGTCAGCTTTTCTCAATCTATAAGGAAATCGACTCTCTTGAGAAATCGAAGGTTGATATAAAGAAGTTCTCTCGTAAGAATGAAGCCTATCAGGTGTTTGCTCTCATCGCCTTGCTGCTTCTTTTGACGGAAATACTTCTTCGCCAGACTTGGTTGCGTAAGCTTCCTTAACAACAATTAAAAACAAAACGCTTTGAAATTCGCTTCTCCAGAATATTTCTACTTGCTGTTGCTCATTCCTGTTTTCGTAGGTTTGCGCCTGTACACTTATTACAAGCGCAGACAAGCCTTGCGTAAACTCGGCGATAAGCAGCTTGTATATCAGATGATGCCAGAGCTTTCTCTCCTTCGCGAGAACATAAAGTTCAGTATCATCATGCTCGTGTTCTCTCTCTTGGTCGTTGTTCTTGCTCGTCCACAGCTTGGTACAAAGGTAAGTAAGGAAGAGCGAAATGGTATAGAAGTGATGATAGCCATGGACATCAGTAATTCCATGCGAACTGAAGATGTCATGCCTTCTCGACTTGAAAAGACAAAGTTGCTCATAGAGAATCTTATAGATCATTTCACGAAAGACCGCGTCGGACTTATTGTTTTCGCTGGAGATGCTTTCGTTCAGTTGCCTATTACGAGCGACTATGTTTCAGCCAAGATGTTCATGCGCAGTATTTCTCCAGAACTTATTGCCTCTCAAGGTACTAATATTGCCGATGCCCTCGACCTTTCCATGAAGAGTTTCACCAATCAGGATGGAGTAGGTAAGGCTATTATCCTCATTACGGATGGTGAAGACCATGAAGGTGGAGCCGAAGAGATGGCTGCTGAGGTGTTCAACAAAGGCTACAATGTGTTCGTTCTCGGCGTAGGAAGTGAGAAAGGTGCGCCTGTTCCAGATCCAGAAGGAGGCTATATGCGCGATAATTCAGGCGAGGAAGTGATGTCAAGACTCAATGTGGAAATGTGCCAGTCAATTGCTGAAGCTGGACATGGCGCTTTCATTCATGTAGATAATAACAACCGTGCTCAGGAACTTCTCAACGAGAAACTATCCCAACTTCAGAAAGGACAGATGGATGCAGTTGTTTACAGCGATTACGAAGAACAGTTCCAACCAGTCATTTGGATAGTCCTTCTGCTGCTTGTACTTGAGTTGTTCATCTCTGACACATCAAACGGATGCTTCTCAAAGCTCTCAAGAATGGCTTCCC
>JAZLKQ010000066.1:0-17397 GCA_045597745.1 Bacteroidaceae bacterium
ATTTTTAAACTGTATACAATAGTTAAACCATAGCAAAAGTGAAATATTCTTAATGTAAACACGTCGAATAATGAAAACACACCACATTTTGCGTTTTAGCAATAGGGCTATACAGATATGCTTATATATTACAATATTCAATTCTCAAAGCTTAAAAATTGAGCTAACTGTCTAATTTACAGACGATACACCCCTAAAATTTATGTTTCGTAAAATCTAATTAAAAAATATAAACTGTTCATGAAACAAACATTTACTATAGTAAATATTGACAATAGTAACAGTGTATGCAGCTATATAGTAGGGTGTATAGAGATAGACAAACAGGGAATTTACATTTTTGCGTAGCTTTTCTGTGCTAAAAAATCGACAAAACCAAAAGAAGGAAGCAAGTTCCACCTTTATTCTATATTATCTGAAAGCAGCAAACTGTAGCCAAAAGTACATCCCACAAGAGCAATTATCGCATTGATATACGACGATATAAAGCTTCGGTTCGACAGATTTTTCACCTGGCAGTACTATATACGACACATGTTTTTGACAGCTTATTGAGTACTTTTAGAGCTTCGACATATCCCCTATCCGCTTGACATTTATATGCAAAAATATCAAGCAGTCGTTTTTGTACAGGAAAATGAGCCTAAAAAAATAAGGGAAATCAGGCTCGCCTGTTCCCTTATTTTGATATTTGTAGATGATAAAAAATACAAGTTAATATATTAGTGAAGGATAAAATAAACAAGTTCTTTCATGATGTCTTCATCAGAAGTATTACCCTTTCCTACCCCCTTGAGCTTAGCATCAGTCTCACGAAGTTTACCAATAATTTGCATTGTCTTCATTGCGGAGAAGTTGCGCATACCGTTCAAGAAATCCTTAAGTTGAAAAGATGATCGGAGTTCGAGATGCTGCATGAGTCCCTGTTCGCTCTTGTCTGGTGAATAGAAAGCCTGCATGAGAGAAGCAAAATATCCAAACAAAATTGCCACTATAGAGATAGGTGGATTCGCCTTTGGATTAGCATTGAAAAAGTTCAAGATGAGATTAGCCTTAGCAATATCCCTATTGATGATAGCAGAGCGAAATTCCCAATTATTAAACTCCTTGCTGATGCCGATATTCTTCTCTACGAGCTCTGGAGTTATCATATTGAAACCTGGTGGAAGGGTAGTAAAAAGCTTATCAAGTTCGCCAGACATACGACTGAGATCAGCTCCTATATTAGCCACGAGCATATTCTTTGCCCTCTCGTCAATCGCAACCTTTTTGCGTCTTACATACTCATCGATGAACTGTGGCAACTGGTACTCCTTGAGCTTTGGACTCTCGTACACCACCCCACAATCGCTTATCATCTTAAGGAATGCCTTGCGTTTGTCAACAGTACCATGCTTGTAACATATTACAAGAATTGTTGTATTAAGAGGACTCTTAAGATAATGCTGAAGTTCGTCAATTTTTAACAGATTCTGCGCCTCTTTAACAATTAATACTTGATAACTTGACATCATCGGGTATCTACGTGCGGCATTTATAATGTCCATCACGTCCGTTTCCTTAGTGCAATATATAGTCTGCTGGTTGAAGTCTCGTTCTGTCTCCGGCAGGATATTGTCCGCCAGATATTCCGAGATACGATCTATATAGTACGACTCCTCTCCCATCAAGAGATATACAGGAGCAAACTGCTTCTGCTGAACTGCCTTGATAATGTCCCGATGAGTCAACGAAGGTTGTGCTTTCTTTGCCATAATCTTGTCAAGTAAGATGTAAAGTGTGAATATAGATCACACCATAATAGAATAATGCAGAGTGATGCTCTACAACTATAACATTACTGGTGGCACATAGAGTACACACCCAAAATTCAATTCGTACACAAAGTTTGCAAACGCATTTGGGTGCAAAAGTAAACAATAATAATTATATTTGCAAGCATAAAGGCAAGTCAGATTATCGTATGGAATCCAACCAACTCAATCTTCCCAAATATGATGCAGTGGTGAGACGTGTCGGCGACAAGATACAGATCAAAGACATACTCCGGCAGAAGTTTGTTGCACTCACCCCTGAGGAGTGGGTAAGGCAGCATTTTGTCAACTTTCTCATCAATCACAAAGGCTACTCCTCTGTGCTAATGGCAAACGAAGTGGAACTAAAGCTCAACGGCATGTCATTGAGATGCGACTCCGTACTGTACGACCAGCAGCTGCATCCTAAGATGATAATAGAGTATAAGCGCCCTACTGTCAGCATAACGCAAAAGGTATTTAATCAAATATGCCGTTACAATATAGTCATGAAGGTAGACTATCTCATCGTGAGCAATGGCATACAGCACTTTTGCTGCAAGATGGACTATGACAACCAGACTTACACATTTCTCGAAGACATCCCTTCATACGAGGAGATATAAGGAACTGTCAACACAGGCGACGTGAACTTCCGTTTATGAGTTACACTTTAATTTAGAAGTCATTTTAGCACCTTTCTCCCGTTTATTATATAAACACCTTTTGATAGACCATTGATATTATTATTGCCAACTTTCAGGCCTGTAATATTATAAATGTGTGTTGATGAATCAGCGTCGCACTCTGTAGGAATTGCTATAGATGTATTCGTATAGTTGTACTTCTCATCCATGTATTTGATTCTGTCATCTATCCAATTCTCAATATATGTCTGTTCATCGAGAAAATTCAAATATATACCATCAACACCACTCCATCTTGCGGTCTCTCGTTCATCAGCTCCTGTCTCTCTGAACAACGTAAAATATCTGTTGAAGCGTTGTTTCAAACTATCCGCTGAGAAGTATGTTGCACGCAGTTGTGCATATCTATCCTCAAAACTTCTGTCCAGGACAGTGGGGTTGCTTTGAAAGAGTTGAAAGACGCGATTCCCAACAGGACTACAAGAGAATGTACTACTTGTATACATGTTAATATCGCCTTTGTAATCTCTGCCCCAGGAGTAATCCATATCCCATGGTGCTACACCAAGCATCAGATCGTCGTCAGTACAGTCATAGAAATACACGTACTGGTTCTTGCACATATTATCTGCTGCACAGATAAATTCCATCATTAAGAAATAATCTTGCCAAACAGGAATATCAATTTTTGACGTAATAGAATCTCTGATTTCCCTACTGGTGGCATAGGACAGCCAATGTATAGTATTGCACAATGGTGCCCAATCCACAGGCTCGCCATCGTCAATATCAGGGTATGACAGTTCCCATCCATTCCACTTAACATTGGAGTTACTGTACTGGTAGAAGCTATCATCTTTCGAGTACAAAGTGCTCCAAGTGAAGGATTTATACAATGCACCTCTTTGCTTGTCATTCTTTATTTTCTTCAGTTTGAGTTGTTTTCGGTCAATCTTCTCGCTCAGACAATACAGTCCCCAATATTCATCGTTGAGATACAATTCCACAAATTTACCTTGAGTACCGTTGAGAGCACTTTCTTCCATTGCCTGAATGTAAGTTTCGGATGCGAAATCATTCCACAAATCCATAGATACACGGTTTCGCATTCGTGCCACATCTATAGCCATAGCATCAAGAATCCACGAATTGTCTGACCGCATTCCCAATAATGGCACATCAAGTTTTTCACCATCTTCCATCTTGAGCTTTATAGCAAAAGACTTCTTTGTTTTACCAAGTGCAGAGGCTCCTCGATATCGGATTTCAGCATCAGCAGATACAGAATCGTCTAACATGAAATGACCAGATGTAAAAGATGAAGTTAAAAGATTGTCAGAATACAAACGGACTATTGGCAGTTGGGCTTTGAGCTGACCTACGTCACATAGTAATACCAATGCCACTAATAGCACTTTTGTCGTTAAACCGTAATATCTATTTCTTGAAAATGATACCAATCTCCCTATTCGTAGACTTCCGTTCATGTATAATACTTTCACTATATATATGTTACTAAGTTAATATCAGTTTCTCTATCTTTATCTTAACCGAATCTCACAAGCAGTTTTGTAAACATAGGCAAGATGTGTTCCTTAATCCACTGCACTTTGGTTTAATCTTATAAACAACGGACATATAAGTATTGGCGCAACCTACTTCTTCTCCACCATCTCTATAGACAAGGCTGTAATGACGAAAGGAAGCGCCATATTGAAATAAGTAATGTCAAATGTACTTTCAAATATCATATTCCACGCATCCATTTCTATCATTCTCCTTACAAAAGATGCTGATGTCATCATGACAATCGCCAATGCTGCATAAATATTAAAATCTATATGCCTTAATCCTTGCTTAATATAAAATACAATCATCACTATCACGACAACCAACGTGATGATGACATCTGACATACCACCTTGACGTGTCTGCAAGACAAATGGAGAAGTACTGTCATATAGAAGCGCATCTGCATTCCACAGATAGAACGGCAGGAATGTAAGAAGCAATACTGCTACGGCAAGCAAAGGCGATGTGATCTTGCGTGCAATGTTGAGTTTTTGCCAACCTGGCATATAGAGTATAAACAGAGGCAACAACGTAGTGATCCTTGTAGAAAACCACAATCCTGCTATCATAGCCAACATATATGGATATGCTTGAAATGTAACATTGCGCTTATGGGTAATATTGACAAAAGCAGACAACAGCATGAAGTTGGCAATGAGGTCGCTCCTGACAGACACCTCGTATACTATGGCAATGCTTGATACCGTCAAGAGACATGCCATAAATGCCTGCTTGTGGTCACTCCTGTACCATACGCTCATGATAAAGCAAGCTATGCCGAATATCTCAGACAGTCCTACATTGCCCAAGAAATAGAATGGAATATGGAATACTTGCCACACGGGAAATGGCGATGCCTTTCCGCCAAGATGTGTTGGGGCAAGATACGGGAAGTCACCATCGAGCAGATACCTTATTGGATTTTCGATAGCGGACCACCGGTCTACAGCATTCTGCATAGGGTCAAATGAATACTGTATGATGAGCATGGCCACCATACACACAGCAACCGCCACGACAGTATGCCACCTCTTTATATGCTTTGTCACAACGTCTGTACCCAAGAACAGAAGTGACATGACTGCCATGACTATCAGATATGGTATCACGACATAACCAAAACTGCTTGTCACTCGCATCGAATACTTACATGCAAACAGATAGTTTATCGCCATATACAGCACCACACCCACGGCTTTCTGCCACGACATCTTTGTATGCAGATGTTTGACAAAACGATTGAACACATCGCTTATCAACAAAGAGTATGCACTAAAGAGACCGATATTCACAAGTTTGCCGCAAACAAACGGCATAAAGTTGAAGTGTACAATATATATATCATACGATATCCTTCCTAGCCACTTCATGAAGGCACTTCGGCATATTGTCGGAAAATACGAAGTCACACCTATCAGACTGATGCAAAGCGGAAAGTTTATGCCAACAAGTAGCAACCTGAATGGCAGACTCTGCTTGTCTGACTGGAAGCAATCCAGTTCTTTTACACCAAGCATCACCCCAGCAAATAGCACTCCGCATACCGCAATCGTAATGAGCAAGGACGACTTTATCTCTCGCCACTTACCGCTATATTGCGAATACAGATACCCTGCAACAAACGATATCGCCTGCCCTGCCATGAGATTTTCCGTCCATAGACAGCATACTGAGAACAAGAGCAATATGGCATTTGCGTATTTCGGTACAAACTTCTTGCAAAGCCAGAACGCCAGATACCACCTAAATATGTAGTCTATAAACCACAGGTCGCTACCATACACCAACAGGTTGTGCATCAGTCTGTTGATATCAAACGTATCCCAGAATGGTATCTGCACAATAACTACTATCCAATATGGTATAAGCACATTCTTTATACGATTGTGCCAGTAGTTCGCACCACCCGTTTTCTTCCAGCTTTCGTTGATGCCATATCCTGAGAAGAACAGAAATGCAGCAACGCATGGACCTGCGATTACATTTAGCACTCGTGGATATCCGTCTATCTGCATCACAAAGTGAAGCAGCATAATCAACAATGCAGACAGTCCCTTGACCGCAAGAGTGTGATCTCGCGACATAAGAAACGAAGTGCTACTATGTTTATCATTTCCATGCATATCGTATGACTTATTGCTGATACTCATATTGTTTCTATTATTTATTCAAGTTGCCACATCATCACCAAAAGCAAAACAGTCTGGAGAAAGAATGGTTTCGCCATTCCCACTCCAGACTGTCATATACATTGTATGTCGGTGTAATGTGTTAGTCTTCAGTCTTTTCTGCAACCTTCTTAGCACGAGTAGAGCGACGTCCAGTCTTAGGCTTCTTCTCTGCTGGAGCATCAACCTTTACACCTGCAAGTTCTGGGTCGATAAGGATACGTCCGCAGTACTCACATACGATAACCTTCTTGCGGAGACGAACGTCGAGCTGACGCTGTGGTGGTATCTTTGCGAAGCACCCGCCACATGCATCACGCTGTACATATACGATACCAAGACCATTGCGGCTGTTCTTGCGTATGCGCTTGAACGAGAGGAGGAGGCGTGGTTCGATAGAGAGCTCGAGATTCTTTGCCTTCTCGCGGAGCTTCTCTTCGTCAGCCTTAGTCTCTGCGATGATCTCGTCGAGTTCGTTCTTCTTTATCTCAAGGTCCTGTATACGCTCCTCAAGGTCAGCCTTGCTTCTCTCTACGACTTCCTCTGCATGTTTCTCATCATTCTGAGCGTCACGTATCTTCTTGTTACAGAGTTCTATCTCAAGAGACTGAAACTCTATCTCCTTGTTGAGAGTATCATATTCGCGGTTGTTGCGTACGTTGTCCAACTGAGTCTGGTAGCCATTGATCTTGGTCTGAGCCATGTCAGCCTTTGTCTTGAGCTCGTTGATCAAAGTGCGAAGTCTTGCAGCCTCGTCCTTAGCCTTCTCTATACGAGTCTTCAATCCCTCTACACCATCCTCGAGATCTTGAACTTCGAGTGGCAGCTCGCCACGAAGTGTACGAATGCCGTCTATCTCAGATAGGAGTGTCTGAAGCTGATAGAGAGTTTTAAGTCTCTCTTCTACTGTAAGATCTGCTGCAGTAGAATCTTTTCTTTTTGCCATAATTTCAAATGTATGTTATTGTTAGTATTAATCTTATTCTTTCTCATCCCATCCACGTCTGCCATCGTCAAGCTTATGCTCTACAGATAGTTGATAGGGTTGGTCTCTGTCTCCGAGACTACTATTGGAAGTTGCGAAGCCTTATTGGCAATGATCTCTCTAAGCACCTCAACTGTATACTGTTCGCTCTCGTTATGCCCAATCTCCATGAGCATAATATCCTGTTCATAACCAAAGAATCTGTGATAACCAATCTCTCCAGTTATGAACACATCCGCTCCACCCTTCACAGCATCTGCCATCAAGAATGCGCCAGCTCCACCACACAGTGCGACAGTCTTCACCTGTTCGCCAGTCCACGAATTGTACCTTACACTACCTGCGTCAAATGTCTCCTTGACCAACGCAATGAAGTCCTCCTTCTCCATCACTTCAGGCAATTCGCCGATGATTCCTTCGCCCGCACCCATCTGGCTGTCAGCATTATACGGATTACCACTCAGTATACATGCTGTATTAGGCTTTGGCCTCAGCCATCGGCAATTAGAGAGTCCCAGCTTCTCGGCAATCTTCCAGTTGACACCACCAGGCGCACTATCCAGATTGGTATGCGCCGAGTATATTGCCACATCATGCTTAATAGCCTTGATCACGCATCTCTCTATATAGTCCTTACCTGTGATGGTCTTGCATGGGCGAAAGAGCAATGGATGATGACTCACCACCATGTTGCAACCACGGTCGATAGCCTCATCTATCACATCTTCAGTCACGTCAAGACACAACAATGCCCCTGTAGCTTCTACATCCTCTGTTAATCCAATCTGCAGTCCAGCATTATCATAACTGTCTTGCAGGGACAGAGGTGCAAACTCTTCAAGGGCAGCAACAATTTCCCGTATTTTCATTATTTGCCAATCGCTTATTTGCGATTTTCGGTGCAAAGATAGCGTAACTTTCGATAATAAACAAATAAAAGTACAGCATTTTGTCAATCATAACACACTATCATGCACACCTTTAGCCATCATCACCCCACCAAGACATCCTCCCATACACCATCCTACACCCTGATTACACTCGGCCTACACCAAACATCATACTGATATACAGCATAATACACATCATTGGTGTATGGGTGTAGGGTAAAAGGCCAAAAATGCAAGATGCGTGCGCACACGCACGTACATTATATATATATTAGTTGCCATAAACTCGCACTACACGCACCATCCCATGTCTGCTGTTCCTACTTTTGAGCAGCTATCATTCATCCAGTACTTTCACCAGTACTCACCAATAAACACTCAAGTACCCACCGCACGACACTCAGCGATACTCAGGATGATCACTTCTCACTCACAAACACATCTTTGAGTCTGCCCATCTTGTCAAAACAACGGCGATGAGCCAAGGCGATGGTGATCATAAGGCTGATCATGGATGCGACAAAGGTGATAACGACTATCATCATCTGATACTTGATGGCAAGCGATGGGTCGGAACCTCCAAGTATCTGACCTATCATCGTGCCGGGCATACTCACAAGTCCCATCACTGCCATGTTGGCAATACAAGGATTGAATGCCTTGACTACTGCACGAGAAATGAATGGCGTGACTGCCTCAAAGCGTGACGCACCATTGCCAAGAAGATAGAAGTACATCTGGCGCTCACGCTTCAGGTCCTCATAATAAGCATTGATCGCTATCACGTTTGCACTCAAGGTGTTGCCAAGCAACAGGCCGAAGATTGGTATGAAGTATCTTGCTGTCAGGAGGCTTGACAACTGATCTCTGCCAAGCACAAAAGCAAGGAAATAGAATGCAACGACTACTGCGGATATCAGAAAGCCCGCAAACAGAGGCAGGGCAAGGTACTGTGGCTTGAGATTGGTGCGCTGCAGGCCTGCACCTGTAGCTACACACAGCATGATAAGTCCCCATACGAGATTGACATACCAGCGGTCGAGTTCAAACAGATACTGCAAGTACAATCCTACAAGATACAGTTGCACTATCATCCTGATGATAGCGCTAAGCGTGGAGTGTACCAATCCCGTCTTGAGACGGGCGAGGAAGTACAGGGGCACCACCATCAGCAGCAGTCCAAGTCCAAGACCTATGTATGTGATATCTTCTATCATGTAGTATGTAATAGTTGCTGTATATATTGTAAGATTCGCATATCAGCGCATTATCAGTCTGCGTCCTTCTGCGGATATGGAGTCAATAGTATCACCCTATCGCAAAGTTCTGCAAATACGGGAGAATGACTGACTGCAAGCACAGCCATGCCTCTATCGCTGGCAAGCATACGGAAGTAGCGTGCTACCATAAGTGCAGACTCACGGTCGAGAGCTGATGTCGGTTCGTCGGCTAACAGTAGCGACTTGCCCAATAGTCCTGCCACACTCAGCATGATACGCTGCCTCTGTCCTCCACTTATCTCAGAGACCCTCTTGTCAAGGAGGTCACGGCTGAGATCAAGCATCTGCCATTCGTCCAATAAGGTATCAAGAGAGAATGATGTCTTACGATTGGCTTTAAGCGCAAACGGCATACGCACCATATCCTCCACACGTTCGTGAGGCAAGGCAAGCTCCTGAGGAACGTATGCCACACGCTTACGTACATTGTCTATGGTACAGGCATCGACATTCATGCCCTCTACCTCTATATCTCCGCCAAAGTCCACAAATCCAAGCACAGCCCCCAGCACGCTGCTCTTGCCACAACCTGACTCTCCTGCAAGACATACCACCTCGCCGTGAGCTACCTGCAACGACAGGTCACTCACGACACGATGACCATCATACGATATAGATAGGTCGTGTATGTGCAGTGCATGATTCATAAGCGGGACTTTGTCTGTTTGTTGTTGCAAAGATAGTCTTTTGCCACAAAGTATGTCATAATATTCTGCAAAAAGCGAACATTTAAGTTATTTTTGGTTAACAAAGGGCTGACATTATGATGCAAAACATTACTTTTGTAGCACAATCAACACATATATACATATATGATTAGAAGATTATTTATCTGTTCAGCGTTAGCTTTAGCGTTATCAGCTAACACATCTACAGCATTTGCACAATATAACTATAAGGAAATTAGTCACCCAACACCAAACTACGACCGCGAGAAGGTCAATGAGGTCAAGGGTGTAATACTCCATCATACAGCAGAACCGACCGCAGCTCGTTCGCTCGAGGTGCTGACATCATCTTCACGTGGCGTAGGCACTCATGTGGTGATTGACACCGACGGTACTCGTTACATCATGTGCGAACCAACGGTAGTGACGTATCACGCAGGCAAGTCCGTGCTAAATGGTCGAGATGGATGCAATGACTTTACGGTAGGCATAGAGTTTCAGGGCAACACTCTCGAGAGACCTCTGACTCAAGACCAGATAGACAGTGCCATAGAGTACCTCAAGCCTATCATAGCCAAGTACAACATCCCGCTGTCCAATATAGTTACTCATGAGATGGTGCGTCAGGCTTACCAACGTAAGTACCCTAACCGCAAATGCGCTGGCAAGGTGGACATCACGCAGACAGAGTACCACAGGTTTATGAAGGCTCTTAAGGAAGCGATGAATATATAGAAAACAAAGATCCTCTAACACCATTTAAATAATTACAATGTTACAAATATCAGACATCACATTTGGTTACAATAAGATTGCCCCTGTACTTGACCACTTCTCGATACAACTGAGCAAGCCAGGAGTGTATGGTCTGCTTGGCAAGAACGGCACAGGCAAGTCTACCCTGCTCTACCTCATCACAGGACTCTTGCATCCACAGTCAGGGCAGATCACGTTTGACGGTATCGACACCAAGCTTCGTACTCCAGAGATATTGCAGGACATGTTTATAGTACCAGAAGAATATGACCTGCCTAATATCAGTCTTGAAGCATATATCAAGGTCATCAAACCATTCTATCCAAACTTTGATGAACAAATGCTCAACAAACTCCTGCAGTTGTTTGACATGACAGGACAGATACATCTCGGAGCACTCTCAATGGGTCAGAAGAAGAAGATATACATGTGCATCGCACTTGCCGCACGTACCAAGCTGCTCGTGATGGATGAGCCAACCAACGGACTCGACATACCATCCAAGGCACAGTTTCGCAATGTAGTATCCAAAGGCATGAGAGAAGATCAGATCATCATCATCTCGACTCATCAGGTGCGTGACGTGGAACAGTTGCTCGATACCGTATGTATCATAGAGCGCAACGAGGTGCTGCTATATGCCAACATGGGCCACATAGCGCAGAAGATCTCATTTGCGAGTATGCAGCAAGACCAGATACCTGCCGATGCCATCTATATCGAGGCTGCTCTCGGTGGCTACAATGTCATCATGCCAAAGAGAGAAGGTATGCCACCTGCACCTATCAACCTTGAGATGCTCTTTACAGCACTGGTCAACGAGAAGGAGAAGATGACTAAATACTTACTTAATACTTAATTGTTAAACTTCAAACTCAATCTCTCCCCAAGCTCTATCCGCTCTCCCTTCGCCCTGTATGGCGAGAGAGGACGGGAGAGAGGGGCTCATTTATATGGCAACATTTGACAAAGACAGGTTCGTCAACTTTGCACGTTACGACCTGACCATCAACAAGACTTTCTACCGCAATATCACTATTGCCACTATAGCATGTATGTTAGGCATCACAGTGCTTGGCTTCACAACAAGATATGGTATGTACACACCACAAGACCAACTCGGCGAATGGGAATCATATCAGAGCTACAACGACTGCTCAATCACAGTCACAATGCTTATAGGATTTGCCGGCATCATGTATGCCATCTTCGCCGGATGCTGGGCTCACAACCTTGCCACCAAGCAAGGACGTATCACTGAGCTCACACTTCCTGCCACCAATGCAGAGAAGTTTGCTTGGCACATATCGCTCATGCAGGGCGCCGGACTAATGTTGCTACTTATCACACTACTGATATGCGACGGCATCAATGCGCTCCTCACACTCATGGTGTACGACACGTCCCAGGAAGGCGTAGCTTCCATGTTTCGTGTCTTAGGCTACACATTCAGTGCCCTGACTCTAAGCAATGCCGACGGTGTAGTCGAAGATGCATTACCTTATACTATAATAGGAAGCATTAGTATATTGGCAACAATGCTCACGTATACCATATTTGTATTTTCCAACGCAGTCAAGTACAGGTACAACCTCATCATTACCGTTATAGCACTATGGGTATTGCAGATTGTTCTCAACGTCATAGGTTGGTGCATCGCAGTATTATTTGCAATAAACTACGATGGCGTATTCAACTCCGATACTGTCGCATACACCATAGGCATACTATCTATCGTGGTGATAGTAGCGCTCATCTGCATATTATGGTACTTCACATACAAGAAATACTGCAACGCACAGGTTACATCAAAACTCAATAAATAAATTCCCCCCCATCACTATGACACACTACAGAACGTATGCCATCATGGCAGTCATCGCAACTCTCCTACTTACATCGTGCGACATGGAGCAGAAGTCCAAGCGCGGTTATCACGACTCCGAGAAGTGGGGCAAGGTTGTGACAAAGGAGATCGAAGGTATTGCAGAATATCATGAGATAGACCTCAACGGCAATATAGACATCAAGTACAAGCAGAGTGACACGCTGTCTGCCAAGTGGTACGGCAACGAGAAAGCCATAGCATTGGCAGAAGTGCTCGTCAGCGACGCCAGACTCACAGCAAGACATACCGACGACGCATCTGATGCACCAACTGTGACACTCTACATATCTGGCCCATCGCTCGACGTCATCACAGCCAACGGAGCCGGTGACATCACCTTGTCGCACGGCATAGAGACAGACTCTGACATCAGGGTTACAGCCAACGGTACGGGCGACATCAATCTCAAGGGCGTAAAGTGCAATGACCTGAAGATCACGGCCAACGGCTCTGGCGATGTGGATACCAAGAAGGTAAAGTGCAAGAATGCCATCATCAAGGCAAAGGGCTCGGGTGAGGTATACTTCAAGAAGATAAAGGCTAAAGGCAATGCTGACATCAGCAGCGACGGCTCGGGCAATGTAGAGGGCAAGGTCAAGGCTGAAAGCATCTCTACTGTCAGCCATGGTTCGGGCAACATCGAACTCGAGGTGGAGTGTACAGACATCAGCATCATATCCGAAGGCACGAGCAACATCACCGTAGAAGGTGAAGCGGAGACTCTGACAAGGGGCAAGGGGCAGCTTGGCGAAATCACGACCAAAGACCTTAAGGCCAACAAGGTTGTCAACAAGTGATGATGCTGACGTACAGGCATTATCCGCCAGTACACACAATAGTCATAAGCACAATAGCATATCGGTGATACCCGCACATGGGTGTCACCGATTGTTGTATTTCACTGTAGGGTACAGAGGAGTGAAATGCGACATACGTATGACGAGCGTTTGTCATACGTATGTCGAGCGTTTGTCATACGTATGTCGAACATTTGTCATACGGTCGATCATTACGGACATAAAAAAAGGGTAACCGCCGTTACCCAACCTTTGTTAACCTTAAATCTAATACTATGAAAAACACGATGCAAAGGTAGGCATTAATCCGTCGTCTGCAAGTATCAGGAATAAAAAAAGATTGATGCGGCGCTATTTTTTGATAATTGTCAACATTACAAGCTCTTATGACCGCCATTTCTTATCTATCCGATAATGACAAGACATGGCGGCTGCATTGGAACAAAAATCATCTGCTGTGCATTGACAAAATGTATATGATGTGTATAAAAAACTTATTTTTTTGCAATAAATACTTAAAAAGATATGCCGTATCATCTTTTTTATTTAACTTTACATGCCCTAATATGATTTATACCCATCTATCGATGGGACACAAGGGCAAGCCCTATGGGGCTCAAGAGACGACGAAGATAAATAAATACATATATATAAATGAATTACAAATGGATATACGAACCTGCATCTCCCCAACAGACAGAGGCAGCTGACAGACTGGCGGAACAGCTCAATGTGAGCCGTGTCATAGCCAATCTGCTACTGCAACGAGGCATCTCGACTCCAGAAGAGGCAAAGTCGTTCTTCCGTCCACAGCTGCACAATCTGCACGACCCATTCTTGATGAGAGACATGGACATCGCCGTAGAACGACTCAACGAGGCTATGGGCAAGAAGGAACGCATACTCATATATGGAGACTATGATGTAGATGGTGTGAGCGCCGTAGCACTGGTATACAGATTTCTGCAGCAGTTCTACTCCAACCTCGACTACTACATACCCGACCGTTACGAGGAGGGATATGGAGTATCCAGGCAGGGTGTAGACTATGCGGCTGAGACCGGTGTCAAGCTCATCATCATACTGGACTGTGGCATCAAGGCGGTAGAGGAGATAAGCTATGCCAAGGAGAAAGGCATAGACTTCATCATCTGCGACCACCATGTACCAGATGACCAGCTCCCGCCTGCCGTGGCGATACTCAACGCCAAGCGCAAGGACGCCACTTACCCTTACAAGGACCTGAGTGGGTGTGGTGTAGGATTCAAGTTTATGCAGGCATTTGCCATAAGCAACGGGATAAGTTTCAGCACTCTCATTCCGCTGCTTGACCTATGTGCTGTCAGCATTGCCAGCGACATCGTACCTATCATGGGCGAAAACCGCATACTCGCCTATCACGGACTGAGACAGCTCAGCAACAACCCGAGCATCGGTCTCAAGGCTGTACTCGACATCTGCAACCTGCAGGGCAGAGACATCACCATGAGCGACATCATCTTCAAGATCGGACCTCGCATCAATGCCAGCGGACGTATGCAGAATGGCAAGGAAGCCGTCAGCCTCCTCGTGGAGCATGACTACAAGCGTGCGCTGCAGATGGCTCGGACCATCAACCTGTACAATGAGGAGCGCAAGGAACTGGACAAGAAGATGACTGAGGAGGCTATACAGCTGGTCAAGGACACTCCGGGAATAGAAGACCGCAACAGCATCGTCATCTACAGCGAGGAGTGGCACAAGGGCGTGATAGGTATCGTGGCGTCAAGACTGACGGAGATATACTTCCGTCCCGCAGTAGTGCTCACCATCTCTGGCGACACTGTGACTGGCAGCGCACGAAGCGTAAGCGGATTTGACGTCTACAAGGCGATACAGCATTGCAGTGACCTGCTCGACAACTTCGGCGGACACACATATGCAGCGGGGCTTTCACTAAAGGTTGAGAATGTGGAGGCGTTCAAGGATAGATTTGAAGAGTACGTGTCTGGCCATATCGAACCAGAGCAGACCAGCGCCAATCTCGACATTGACGCCATGATCACATTCCGCGACATCACTCCTAAGTTCTACTCTGACCTCAAGCGACTACGCCCTTATGGACCAGAAAACCGTAAGCCTCTCTTCTGTACAAGGCAGGTATATGACTATGGTACCAGCAAGGTGGTGGGCAGAGAACAAGAGCACATCAAGCTCGAACTGGTAGACAACAGCTCCAACCGCGTAATGAACGGCATTGCGTTCGGACAGAGTTCGCAGGCACGATACATCAAGACAAAGCGCTCGTTTGATATCGTGTATTCCATCGAGGACAACAGCCACAAGCATGGCGAGGTGCAGTTGCAGATAGAGGACATAAAGGCAAGCGGCGAGACAGGACAACAGCACTAAGATGGCAATGGACGAAAGCACATACCTGCATATACTCGACGAGTACTGGGGGTACAAGTCATTCAGAGGCATACAGCTACAGATCATCAGCAGTATTGGCGAAGGGCACGACACACTCGGGCTCATGCCTACTGGTGGTGGCAAGTCTATATGCTTTCAGGTGCCTACACTCGCCATGGAGGGCATGTGCATAGTCATCACTCCACTCATATCACTCATGAAAGACCAGGTGATGCAACTCAAGTTGAGGGGCATCCCATCGGCCGCCATACACACAGGCATGGCTGCAGATGATGTACAACGCATACTCGACAACAGTATACTGGGCGGGTACAAGTTCCTGTACATATCGCCTGAGAGACTTGCATCAGACAACTTCAGGGCCAAGCTCGTGCAGATGAAGAACATCTGCCTCATCACGGTAGACGAGGCTCACTGTATATCTCAATGGGGCTACGACTTCCGCCCGTCATATCTGCAGATAGCCGAGATACGCAATATCATATCCTATCATGTGCCTGTACTTGCACTTACCGCTACTGCTACACCACGAGTAGTGGAGGATATACAGGAGAAGCTCGGATTTAAGGAGAAGAGAGCATTCTCCATGAGTTTCGAGCGCAAAAATCTCATCTATGTAGTACGCGAGACCATCAACAAGGCAGAAGAGATGCTCCACATCCTCAAGTCCGTACCTCAAGGCAGCGCCATAGTCTACACTCGTACTCGCAGACTTACCAGCGAGATCAGCCAGTACTTACGAGACAATGACATTACCGCCGATAGCTATCATGCCGGTCTTACCGAAGCGGAGAAGGATATGCGTCAACGCAACTGGAACGCTAACCGCAACCGTGTGATGGTGGCTACCAACGCCTTCGGCATGGGTATTGACAAGCCAGACGTACGTGTGGTGATACACTACAATATGCCCGACTCTATCGAGGCTTACTTTCAGGAAGCGGGACGTGCAGGGCGTGACGGCCAGACATCATACGCCATATTGCTATACAATCCAAAGGACAGCAAGATACTACAGAAGCGTATCGACGAGACTTATCCGGACAAGGAGTATGTCACACAGACATACGAGAACATCTGCTACTTCTTTCAGGTAGGTGTCGGAGAGGGGCAAGGACGTACGTTCGACTTCAGTATGCCTTTGTTCTGCAAGGCGTACAAACAGTTTTCGGTACAAACGGACAGCTCACTCAGACTTCTCGATTATGCCGGGTATATAGAGTATAACAGCGAAAACGAGTTTAAGTCACGTCTTTGCTTTGTTACAAGCAAGAACGACCTCTACCGTATCAACTACAACTCCGAACTCGACAATCTCATCTGTGTCATCCTACGTCTATATACAGGTGTGTTTGCAGGATTTGTATACATAGACGAGATGCAGCTGTCGCATGAGACGGGCTATCCTGCCGACAAGATATACGAGATGCTCAAGCAACTGCATCACAATCGCATCATCGACTACATACCAAGGCGCAACACACCTACTATCAAGTTTGTCACTCCACGTATAGACACCGAGCGCCTATACCTGCCACCGT